>JAJYWS010000007.1 GCA_021791335.1 Thermoplasmata archaeon | reverse complement strand
CTAGACTTCTAATCGTTCCCCCGGTATCGCCCCCGCGATGTCCCCGGGAACCATCCTCATCGTCGGGGAGACCCGCAGCCTCTCCGATTCGCTCGCGGCCCTCCTGGAGTCGGATGGCCTGCCGATCCTCCAGGTGCCCGACTGGCCCCGCGCCCTCGAGGCGGGCCGGCGTGCCGAGGCGGAGATCGCGGCCCTGCTTGTCGCTTCGAACCAGGCCCGAAGCCCGAGCCTCGAGGAATGGCCGAGGAGCGAGCTCGCCGACCGGCACCTCATCTGGGTCGGGATGCGGGGCGGGTCCCCGCCGGCGCTGGAGCGGCTCCATACCGTGACCCTCCCGCTGGACCCCCGGGAACTCTTGGCCCTGGTCCGGTCGGTGGCCGGGGCTCCGTCGCCGAAGGTCGGACCCGGGGAGCCCGGGGCCTCCCGGGGACGGGCCGGCCCGCGCCCGCCCCCGGAACCCGGCGGCGACCGGCCGGCCCCCTCCGAACCCCCGGAACCCCCGGGCGACGCCGACCCGCCCGCGTTGCGCAACCCCTTTGTTTGGGTCGTGTCGTAGGGTGGCCCCGATGCGTTCCCTCGTGGAAGTGGCCCGCGACCTGGGGCTGGGGCCGGACGAGACGCTCCCGTATGCGGGGGCGCTCAAGATCCCGGTCGGCCGGGTCCGATCGGTGGCCGACCGGCCCCGGCGCGGCCGGCTGATCCTGGTGACCGCCACAACCCCCACCCCCCAGGGGGAGGGCAAGACGGTGACGGCGATCGGCCTCGCGATGGGGCTCCGGGCCCGGGGCCTCGCGTCGGTCGTCTGCCTGCGGCAACCCTCGATGGGACCGGTCTTCGGGGTGAAGGGCGGCGCGACCGGCGGCGGCCGGGCGACGGTCGAACCCCAGGCCGACATCAACCTCGGGTTCACCGGGGACCTGGAGGCGGCCGGCGCGGCCCAGAACCTGCTCGCCGCGCTGGTCGACAACCACCGCTACCACCAGACGCCGCCGCAGCTCGACGACCGGACGCTCGAGTGGCCGAGGGCGCTCGACGTCGAGGACCGGGCCCTGCGGCGGATCGAGATCGGCCGGTCCCCCGCCCGGCCCTGGTCGCCCCGCGAATCCCGGTTCGTCATCACGGCGGCCTCCGAGGTGACGGCCATTTTGGGCCTGGCCCGCGACTACCGGGATCTCAAGGAGCGGCTGGGTCGGGTCCGGATCGGCCACACGATCGACGGCCGGCTCCTCCGCGGCCACGACTTCGGGGCCGAGGGTGCGATGGCCGCGGTCCTCCGCCGCGCGATGGCCCCCAACCTCGTCCAGACCTCGGACGGGACGCCGGCCCTCATCCACGGGGGCCCGTTCGGCAACATCGCCCACGGGACCGCGAGCCGACTGGCGATCGAGTTCGCCCTCGCGACCGCCGATTTTGTCGTCGTGGAGGCCGGCTTTGCGACCGACCTCGGCGCCGAGAAGTTCGTGGACCTGGTCGCCCCGGCGATCGGGGTCGAGGTTTCGGCGGGGGTCCTGGTCACCACGGTCCGTTCCCTCCGGCACCAGGGCGAAACGGTTCCCCCGGACCCCGCGGGGGAGCTAAGCCGCGGGCTCGACAACCTGGCCCAGCATCTCGAGAACCTGGCGACCCTCCGGGTGGCGGCCGTGGTCGCCCTCAACCGACGGGGCGATGAGGCGCCCGAGGAGGTCGACGCCGTCCGTCGGTTCTGCGAGGCGCGAGGGGTCCCGTTCGTCGTCTCGGAGGTCTACCGGTCGGGTGCCGAAGGCGCCCTCGACCTGGCCGACGCGGTGCGTCGTCGCGCCGACGAGGGGGTCCGCAGCCGGCCGATCTACGGGCCCGGAGACTCCGCGGAGGCGATCCTGGACCAGATCGTACGCCGGATCTACGGGGGCAAGGGCGCCGTCTGGTCGGAAGAAGCCCTCGCCCAACTCGAACGGCTCCGACGGGACGGTGAGCCGGACGGTCCCCTGTGCGTGGCCAAGACCGCGCTCTCCCTTTCGGCCGATGCCCGGCTCCGGGGCCGGCCGGCCGGTTTCGAGGTGCCGGTCCGGGCCGTGACCCGGTCGGCCGGGGCCGGCTTCACCGTCGTCCATCTGGGGACCATCGAGACGATGCCGGGGCTCCCGAAGGAGCCGGCGGCCCGCCAGATCGACCTGGCCGACGACGGCACCGTCCTGAACCTCCACTAGGTCCGCACGACCGGCCCGTCAACTCAAGTTGACCGCCTCCCTTTGAAGTCGCCCCGCCCTCGCCCGGCCATGACCGAGGGCGGATCGGTGAACGGGATCGAACTGGACCGGCTGAAGGAACTGGTGGAGGGCATCCAAGCGAACCCATCGCGGGCCGTGACCCATTGGAGCGCCCGGGTCGAATGGTCGGGCCGGGGGACCGCCTCGAGGGCGCATATCCGGCACTTTCCTCCCCTTCCCTTCGACGAACCCCCGGCCCTCGCCGGGGCCGATGCCGCTCCCAATCCCGTCGAGCAGGTCCTCGCGGCCCTTGGGGCGTGCCTCACCACGACCTTCGTCGCCCATGCCTCGGTCCAGGGAATCCCGCTCGAGTCGGTGGAGGTCGACCTCCACGGCGACATCGACCTGCGGGGCTTCCTCGGGCTCTCGACGACCGTCAATCCGGGGTACGACTCGGTCCAGATCGAACTCAAGGTGCGCTCCCGGGCGAGCACCGCCCAGATCGAGGCGCTGGCCCGGCAGGCCGAGGCGGCCTGCCCGGTCTCGGCGATCTTCCGGCGGAGCGTCACCCTCAAGGTGGCGTTGACCGCCTCACCCTGAGCGGTCCCCGGGGTGTCCGGTCGGGCCCAAGGCCCGGGGGTCCAGGACGACCGCGCCGTCGATCCGACCGGCCTTGAGGTCCACCAGGGCCTCGTTGGCGGCCTCCAGGGAGCGGGTCGTGGTGGTCGCCCGCAGGCCGAACCGGTGCGCGAGCGTCAGGAACTCCCGGGCATCGGCCCGGGTGTTGGCCTCGACGCTCTGGATCCGACGCTCCCCGAAGAGGCGCCGGTCGTAGTCGATGGGCGGGATCGGGCTGAGGTGGATGGCCGCGATCGCGAGCGAACCCCCCCGGTCGAGTTCGCCCAGGGCCTGCAGGACGACCTCCCCGGCGGGAGCGAAGACGAGGGCGCTATCGAGCCGGCCGGCGGGAGACGTCGGGCCCGCCCCGGGGGGTTCCAGTACCTCGGAGGCCCCGAGCCGTTCCGCGAGCTTTCGGTGCGTCGGACTGCGCGAGTATACGATCGTCTCGAAGCCGAGCCGGGCGGCCAGCTGGAGGGTGAGGTGCGCGGAGGCGCCGAACCCGAAGAAGCCGACCCGGCCCCCGGCCGGCGGGGCGGCGACCTTGAGCGCCCGGTACCCGATGATCCCCGCGCAGAGCAGCGGAGCCAACGGTGCGGGATCCCCCTCCGGGAGCGGCACGGCGAACGCCTCGTCGGCCCGGGCGTACTCCGCATAGCCTCCGGGCACCGTGTACCCCGTGTACTCCTTGGTCGGGCAGAGGTTCTCCCGACCGGTCGTGCAGAATCGGCACCGACCGCAGCTTCGATGGAGCCAGGGGATCCCGACCCGGTCCCCGATCCGGTACCGCTCGACGCCGCGGCCGAGGACCTCGACGCGCCCCACGACCTCGTGGCCGGGGATCGTCCCGGTCGCCACATGTGGAAGGTCCCCTTCCACCACGTGGAGATCGGTCCGGCAGACGCCGCAGGCCTCCACCCGGACCACGATCTCCTGCGGGCCGGGTTCCGGCCGGGGGGTGTCGCTCAGGGCCAGGGGCGTGCTCTCGGCCGGGCCAGTCCGTACGACGGACATCGCTCGCATGGTGTCTTCATTCCCAGCAGCCCCCACGGGACAAGGGCTTGGTCCGGGCATGGCCGAGGCGCTTATCTATCATGCCACCCCTCCGAAGCTCCGCCCATGGATGCCCCCGCCGGCTCAGCGTCCACCGACCCGGCGACCTTCCGCGGCTCGATGCTCCAGAAGCGGTATCGCGCGTTCCCGCTGAATGGGATTGCGGACCGCCTGCTCCGTCCGCCGACGACCCAGACGGTCCATGTCATGGGGGTCGATTCCGGAACCCTCCGGAGCACCCTCCGCCGGTTCGCCTCGGAAAGCGGGTTCCAGGTCACCGACGACGCAGAGCCGTATGTCGATATGTTCGCCTCCCACGGACTCCACACCATCCACGGAGGTTTCATGGCCGAACGGAACCTGCGGACCGATCGAAGCGTCACCCGAAGGCGGGATCGCAAACGCTGGACGGTCATTGGCATCGGCCTGCCCATCGCGGCTCTCGGTTGGTATGTGGTCTTGTTCGGACCGCCGCACACGAACCTCTATCTGTTGGGAGTGCTGGCCACCATGGCCGGTATGCTGCTGGCTGCCTTCGCCGGAATGACCTTCGCCAACGTCAATCACGAGAGCGACGTCATCGGCGTCCGCTTTACCGCCCAGATGGCCGCGTCGGATTCGCCGCTGCCCATGCTTCAACAGCCCGGAACCTACCTCCTCCGGGTCACCACCGGGCACGCGATGAGTCAGGACTGGGAGGGCCAGGGCGGCGTTGGCCGGCAGGTCATTTCCATCGAGGACCAACCCGAGCTCGCGGACCTCCGGGCAAAGTTGGTGGCCGTCCTGAACCAAATGACCCCCCTGCCGGACCACAACCCCCTTCCGGCGTAGGACGACCGTCCCGTCCTCCGGGACCTGGGTCAGCGTTCCCGCCGGTGGTGGGCCGGCCAATGGGACAGAGAATGGGCTCGTCTCAGCGGGTGGCCCTTCGGACCAGCTCGACGATCCGGGCCTCCTCGGCCGGCGTGAGCTCCAAGAGGGCATAATCGGTGGGCCACATCTTCCCGTCGTCCAGCTTCGCGGCGTCGCTGAAGCCCAGCGTCGCATACCGGGTCTTGAATTTTCGGGCGTCCCGGAAGAAGCAGACGACCTCCCCCGCCGCATTGGCGTAGGCCGGCATCCCGTACCAGGTCCGGGGAGCGAGCTGCGGCGCCTCAGATCGGAGGAGCGCATGCACCCGCTCGGCCATGCGGCGATCCGGAGGATCCATCCCCGCGATCTTCTCGAGCACCTCCCGCTCCGCGTCTTGAGCACCCGACCGGACCTTCCGCTCCCGTGCGGCCGCCCGCATCGCCGCCTTCTCCTCCTTGGTGAATCCCGGACCGTTTCCTTGGACTGCTTTCGGTGCCATACTCTTCCTCCACCGCTTCGGGCTGTGCGCGAGAAGAACACGGAAGGTTGATTGAAACCTTCCCCCCGCCCCCTCCGGGGCGGCCCCGGCCGTTCGGAGGGGAGCGCACCCTCCGGAAGGATCGCGCCCGAGCGGGAGAGGCGGGACGATCGCCGGGAGTTCACCGGGAGAAAATCATCCGGGACCGGGGGAGATCGTAGGTGACCGCGTACGGACGGAAAAAGGAATGGCCGATGAGCCCGTCGTAGATGATGTTCTGGAAGATCACCGGGGGATCCCGCTGGGCCAGCTGATCGAATCCGGCGGGGGAGATCGCCCCCTTCAGATTCGCCCCGTATCGAACGAAGCGATGACCGGTTTCGTCGGAACCCTCGACAGTCCGTACCCCGGCCGCTCCCGGGGAGATGCCCAGTTCCCCCATGAACCGCTCGTGCAGGATGAGGTCGTCGCTGCCGGTATCGACTTCGACTCGAGCCACCCGGCCCGACGGAAGCTGGAGATCCAGGAAGAAAGAAACCTCCACTCCCTCGCGCCTCACCCGGACAGGGACGGAGATCCCGGCACCTTCCCTTCGCCGAAGGGAGGCCGGGTCCTCCACGACCAGGGTCCGGCTTCG
>JAJYWS010000001.1 GCA_021791335.1 Thermoplasmata archaeon | reverse complement strand
GCGCCGTCGCATGGGGGGGAAACGGCCCACCCCGTCGGGAATCCCTCTGTCCATCGGTAGGCTATTTATACACGTCCCAGGTCTCGCGGCTCTCCGGTAGGAGTGGCCCTCGATGGATTCGTCGCAGCGGGAGTGGTGGCACCGTCATGGGTGGACCATCGCCCTACTCTTCACGGCCTTCGGTCTCGCCTTTGCGATCCGGACCATCTTCAATGTCCCCGTCCTGGAGGAGTTCGGCAACCTCTACGTCTACGCGGGGGGTTCCGACTCGTACTACCACTCGCGGGTGATGACCTACATCATCCTGAACCACACCAACCTGATCCTGGATCCGCTCCTCAAGTACCCCTTCGGCGCGATCAACCCCCGGGAGCCGCTCTTCGACTGGATGAACGCCATTCTGGGCCTCGTCTTCGCGCCGTTCTTCGGCGGGAACGCGAACGCCGCCGGGGCCTTCTTCCTGAACCTGCAGGGGCCCCTGTGGGCCGCCCTGTCGGTCTTTCCGGTGTACCTGATCGGGAAGGAGGTCTCGTCCCGTCGGATGGGCCTCATCGCCGCGATGATCTTCCCGTTCTTTCCGGCGAGCATCGACTCCTCCACCCTCGGGTACGGCAACTACCTGTCGTTCTACACCTTCGTGATCCTGATCACCGTCTACGCCTACCTCCGGACCCTCAAGGCCACCGGCACCCGACGGTGGGTCGTGAGCTACCGGCAGCCTCGGGAGATCGGGCGGGGCCTCAAGGCCTTCCTGCGGGAGGAACGGATGGCGGTCAAGTGGGCCGTCTTTACCGGGGTCTGTTTTGGAGCGCTCGCCCTCTCCTGGCAGGGGTATACCTACTTCGTCGCGGTCGTCGCGATCTTCCTCACGGTGGGGTTCATCATCGAGCGCATCCGCCATGTCGACATGTTCGGGACGTACATCGTCACGCTGATCGTCGGGATCATCGGCTTCCCGATGGCGTTCCCGTACTACATCGTCCAGCACGAGTTTGCCGGTTGGTTCGACCTCCCGCTCCTCCTGTTCTTCGGCGCGCTGCTCCTGCTGCTGCCGTTCATGTTCATGCGGGATGTGCCTTGGGTGTTTTCGATCCCCCTCCTGATCGGGACCTATCTGGCCGGCGCCCTGGTGCTCGCGCTCTTCCTGCCGAACTTCTTTATCAATATCGTCACGGGCCAGGGGTACTTCGTCAAGACCCTGATCTACTCCACGGTGGCCGAAGCCCAGGCCCCGTCGTTGGACCAGTTGGTGATCGGCTACGGTCTCGTCACCTTCTATCTGGCCCTGGTCGGCGTCGCCCTGTACGCCTGGGGCTGGATCCGCGCTCGGTATTCCCGGGTCGGGCTGGTCTTCCTGGTCTTCGGCGTCCTCTCCGTCTACCTGCCGATCTCGGCGTCGAAGTTCTTCCTCATCGGCGCGCCCGGATTCGCCCTGCTGGCCGCCGAGACTCTTCGCCGGGCGATCGACTACGCCGGGTACCCGGAGCTGCGCCGGACGGTCTCGCACCTCTCGGATACCCGCAGCCAGTTCTCGGCGTTCCGAAAGGCGCTCAAACCGCGGCACATCGTGATCCTCCTGGTAGTCGTCGGCCTCCTCCTGCCGAACATCTGGATCTCGATCGACGCCGGGATTCCCGGAAACACCAAGACCCTACTGTCGGAGCAGGTCTACAACACCCTCCCGCCCGGACTCCAGCCGACGACGTCGTCGGCGGCCCAGAACATCTTCGGGGCCGCCGGCACCCAACTGGACACCCCGAATCAGTACGATTCGGCGATGTACAGTTGGCTGGGCACGCAGGATACCCAGCTCCCCATCCAGGATCGACCGGCGTTCATCAGTTGGTGGGACTACGGATTCCAGGAGATGGACCAGGGGCAGCACCCGGTCGTCGCGGACAACTTCCAGAACGGAATCGACCCGGGGGGTCAGTTTCTCCTGGCCCAGAATGAGTCGATCGCGATCGGCGTTCTGACCACGGCCCTCCTCTTCGCGGAGATGACCAAGACCGGCGGGCACACCCTGCCCGCCTCACTGGCGTCGACCCTCGAGCGGGATGGGATCGACGTGGCCCAACTGACCCACCTTCTGGTCGATACTTCGGCGGACTTCCAGACCGTGGTCAACAACCCCGACAAGTATCTGCCTGTCAACCCATCGACCATGACCTTGGACAACGCGATGTATTTCGCCGTCTCCTACTTCCTCGCCGACTCGTTGCCGCTCTCGGGGGTGGCGCAGGTCTACAACGACGTCCAGGCCTACACCGGCTGGACGATCCGATACGCCATGACCGACATGCGGCTCTTCCCCTTCTCGGGGACCGACACGGGGATCTTCTACGCACCCGCCGACCTCGTCGGCCGGGTCGTGAACTCGGTCGGGGTGCCGACCACATTCTTCAACGTGACGGTCCTTGGAACCGACGGGAACACCTACCCGCTCGGTCAGCTGCCCGCGAACGTCGGCGCGGTCCAGTACAACATCAACTACTTCGCCCCGTTCTATAAATCGATGATCTTCCGAACCTACATCGGGTACAATGGCACCGATGTCGGGCTCTCCGGGGGTATCCCCGGCCTCTCGGGCGCCGCCGCCAGCTATCCGGTGGAGCCCGGCTGGATGATGCAGCACTTCCAAGTCATCTACCAGACCGCGTACTACTGCCCGTCCAAGACCGAAGCCCAGACCAACTCCAACTGCTTCACGGCCATGAACAAGCCTACGGCCGTCAGCCTCGCGAACAAGACGGGTGGGGTGGCGGACACCAGTGCGAACTCCTACTTCAACGGCGGCGGCGCGATGCTCGAGTACTACCCGGGGCAGACCATCCTCGGGCGGGTCGTGCTCCCGAACGGTCAGCCCGTTCCCGGCGCCCGGGTCACGATCTTCGACAGCTGGGGGATTCCCCACATGACCGTGACGACCGGACCGGACGGCTCCTTTTCGCTGGTCGCCCCCCCGGGGAACGACACGCTCAACATCACGACGGGGAGTTTTGACCCCTACACCCAGCAGGACTCTCTGAACCTCAAGACGGTCCCCTTGGACATTCCGGCGGCGGTGGGCCTGAGCCTCAACGCTCCCCCGCTCCCATTGACCGTCCGCTTGGGCGCCGGCCGGGTCCAAGGGTTCGTCTACTGGAACTCGGCCAACAACTCGACCTACATTCCGACCACCGACGCGGTGATCCCGGGCGCCCAGGTACTCCTCTGGGGCGGGAACAACACCTCCCGGCTCAGCCAGGTGACCGACGCGAGCGGTGCCTTCGACTTTACGAATGTGCCTCCCGGCAACTACAACCTCAACATCCGGTATGATGGGCAGAACTACACCGAAACGGCCCGGTTTGTGGGCAACGGTTCGGTCGTCAACGCGACCACCGGGCTGCAATCGGCCACCATCCGAGGGACGGTCCTGCTGAACGGCGTGGCTCCCGGGATCGGGTCCACCGTCACCCTGGGGAACCGCTCGGGGGTCGTCGCCACCACCGTCGCCGGAACCACGGGGACGTATAGCTTCGGCAATCTGGGTCCCGGAAACTATACCGTACGGGCGGTCTCGGCCACGGTCTCCGGCTACCAATCCCCCGGGGTCCCTGTCGAGGTACAGGCTCCCGGCCAGTCGATGACCGTGAACCTCACCGAAGTGGCCTTCCAGAGCGTTGCGCTTCAGGTGCTGGCGGACGGCCGGCCCGCCACCGATGCCGCGGTCCGCTTCACCCAGATTCCCTCGTTCGCCAACGCCTCGGCCTCCGTGCTGGGCCTCCTCGAGTCGGCCGCCGGGAATTCGACGACCGTCCTTTCGGGGAACAACGGGGTCGCCCGGGCCGACTTGCCGGTCGGGAACTACTCGGTCTATGCCGTCACGACCGTCCAGGGAGTTCCGTATTCCGGCTTCACCTCGATCTATCCCTCCTCTTCCGGGGGAGTGACCACCCTCTTCCCACCGCTCAACCTCTCTCCGTCCGTCCCGCTTCAGGGATCGGTCGTCCAGGCTGCGCCGCTGACCAATACGACCCGCACCTTCGTGGAGGTCTACAACGCGCAGGGCGGGGAAGCGTCGACCTGGGTTTCACCGAACAGCACGTTGTTCAGTCTGCAGGTGCCCGCGGGAAGCTACACCGTGGCGGCGTGGCAGGGGGCGTCGACCCCGACCTCGACCCTCTATGGGGCGATGGTCGCCTACAACACCTCCTCCGGTCGGGCCCTCACGTTGGCCCCCGTACCCGCGCTGCGCATCTCGTTTTCAGTTGGGCAAACCTCGCCCAACTCGACGGTCGTCGTTCCGGCGCCCCGGGCCGCGGTCACCATCTCGGCAGGCAGCGCCTCGCTGTTCACCCGAGCCAATCGGGAGGGCCAGGTGGAGGGCTACATCCCGTCGGTCCTCGCCCAAGGGACGACCTACTGCGTCTCGGCCACCTCCTTTGCCTTCAATGCCTCCCGCATTTGCGGGCTGGACCCTTCCAACCTCTCCGCGTTGTCGACCCTGCCGATGAGCCTGACCCCGGTGCCGGTCGCCCTCTCGGTGGTGGGGCTTCCCGCGGGGGTTTCGGTCCAGGTCAACCTGACCTCGGAGAGTTCCACGGCTGTGAGCCAAACCCTCACCGGCGGGCCGAATTTCCGGTTCCTGGCCGCCCCCGGCGTCTACGGGGTGGGGGCCCGGGCCCAGGTGGGCAGCGTGACGGTCTACCTGCCGCCGGAGACCTACACCACGACCATCGCCCCCGGGGCCCACCAGGTGTCCCTGACCCTGCTCGTCGTGCCCCAGATCAACACGACGGGGCGGCTCGTCCTGCCCCCCGGCCTCTCCCCCGCCAACGTCACCGTGCGGCTCTCCTCCGCGCTCGTCAATGTGACCGTGAACGGGACCCAGTTCCTGAGCGGATTCTACGCCGGCACGGGCAATTACTCGGTGTTGGCTGTGGGGATGCTGAACGGGACGGCCTACTCCGCCGTGGCCAACATCACCGTGGGGAGCAACGGCCGAATCTCCGCCCCCCTTAACCTGACCGTGGGCGGGGCGACCGTGAGCGGGAGCCTGACCACCTTGCAGGCCGGACTCGTTAACGCTACCACCCCCATCCTCTTTACCTCCCCGAGCGGGGTGACGGTCCAGGTTTCCGCGGACAACGGGCAGTACTCCACTATCCTGCCTTCACCGGGCGTTTACCAGGCCGAAGTGAATGTGACCCTCCAGGTCCCCACCGCCAACGGGACCACGGCGGTCGTCTACACCACCGCCGCGGGATACCAGTGCGACGTGTCGAACAACTCATCCCAGTGCAACATCCCGCTCACCAGCCGCGCCTTGCTGGTGCCGGTCAACCTCACCCTCACGGCCGACGGTTCCCCAGGCCCGATCGCAGGCACGATCCGTCTGACCGACCTCAACGACACCGCGCTTCCGACGATCGTCCGGAGCACCACCACGGGTCGGATCTCGGCCCAGCTCGAACCGGGGGTCTACTCCGTCTACGCCAACAGCTCGTCGGATGGGCAGCCGCTCGCCACCTTCCAGTACGAGTCGGTCTTCACTTCGGGGGTCTCCAACCTGAGCCTCGTGTTGTCGCCGGCGTGGATCGATCAGGTCCAAGTCCGATCTCCCTCCACCCTCGGTGCGTCCGTGACGGGGGCCCAGCTCACCGTCCAGGACGCCCTCGACCGGTCGGTCGTCTTCCCGTCGATCCCCCTGAACTCCCCTCTGGCGATCGCCCTGCCCCCCGGTCTCTACTCGGTTTCGGCGACGGCCACGGGCTCTCCGTACGGCGTTCCGGTGAACGCCACCGCCTCGGCCCAGGTCCAGATCGTCTCCGGAAACCTCGCCACCTCGCTCGCCCTGAGCTACCGCTTCGTGGACACCGTGGTCGGCCAGATCGTTGGCCCCGCCTCGGCCGATCTGCCCTACTCCGGCGGAAACGCCTCCTTCGGGTACGCGTTCACCAGCCTCGCCAACCAGCCCCTTTCGCTGACGCTGGTGGGGACTCCGGCCTACTGGGGATTCCATTTCTCGGCCGTGAACGTCACTCTCGGGGTGACCGGTCCGGCCCGGAGCATTTCGGGCGAGGTCACGATCTCGGTGCCCTCGGGTACCCCGGTGGCCCACCCCACGGTCCTTGTGGAAGCCCAGTTCGCCAACGGGACCACGGCCGCGAGCGTCGCGCCCTCCATCCTGATCGCGCCGCACTCCGGGGCCGCGGTGGGGCCGCTTCAGTCGGTCGCTCCCCAGGTGGGGCCGACCCGGGCGGTCCTATCCCTCTACGTCGCCAACATCGGTAACCAGCCCGAGAACGTGACCGCGACCGTCGCCAACCTCGGTCACCTGGCCCTCCTCGGCTGGTCCGCCAACCTCCTCCAGTCGGGGAAGGTGGTGACGGCCCCCATCTACCTCAACACCGGGGCGAACCAGACGCTGGAGGTCAACCTGACCGCGGTCGGCCCCGCCTCCAGCCTGCCGCAGTCGGTCCAGGTCGCGGTCACGGTCGTCTCGACCGGCGTCCAGCACACCCTGACCCTTGAAGTTCCGACCGCATCGGTCGTCGTGGGAGCCCCCAACGCCACCGTCACCGGGCCCTCGGTCGGTGTCCCCTCCAACACGTTGCCCAGCTGGGTGATCCCTGTGGTCTCGTTCATCCCCGCCCTGGCCCTCGTCATCGGGGTCCTGTTCTACCAATGGAACCGGTCCCGGAGGTGGACCCGGCGATGAACCACGGCGGGGCCTTCCGACTCGGGCCGGGGCTCGCCCTTCTGATCGTCGCCGCGATGCTGCTCGGGGGCCTGGCGGTTCCTCCGGCCGCCGCGACCTCTCCTCCCCCGGCGGTCAACCTGACGGGCTCGGTCCACGGCCCGAACGTGCTCGGCCTTTCCGGTGCGGGGAGCTACTTCATCAACGCGACCGGGGGACCGGCGGTGTTGCCGAACGGTACCGTCGCGGGCGCCATCCGTTACTACGCCTCGCTCACCGGTTCCAACCTGACGGGGGTCAGCTTCTTCCCGGCCAACGCGACGATCGGCCCTGGAGGCTTGACCGCCAAACTGACGGTCAACAATCTGAGCCAGAGCCTCGTGCTCCACCTCCTCATCGCGTCGACGTACCAGACCCAGAATCAGTCGATCAACCTGACCTACTCGGTGACCGTGGTCCGGCCGTACGTCCTGACGGCCACGGTCGTTGCCGGCCCCCAGACGATCCTTTCGTTTGCCGCCACCGTGTCGTTGGACGGCGTCGCCGTGGGATCGGTCACGATCCCGACGCTGACCCCCCATCAGACCTACGCCCTGACCTTCAAGTACCCCACCCTGGGGCTCTCTCCGGGCTGGCACACCTTCACCATCTCGGTCACGCACGCCCACGGCCTCGTCGTCTTCGCGGGCGGGGCCTTGACCTACTCCCAGTCGTTCTACATTCCCCCGGCGCCGGCCAACTACACGATCTGGTACGTCGCGGGCATTGCGGCGTTCTTCGGGGCCATCTTTATATTCGTAGCCCGGGTGGGCGCGCGCCGCCGGAACCGGCGCAAGTAGGTCCGACGGTCCGGTGCGGTAGAAGAGCATGGCAGACAGTGCAACCTCGCGGTGCAGTTCCTGCGGCGTGGCGATTCCGGCGAAGGGATCGACGGAGTTTCCCTGCCCTCAGTGCGGGTCGGTCCGGATCGGCCGATGCGCGAGATGCCGGGATCAGAGCGTCCACTATATCTGCCCGGGCTGCGCCTTCGAGGGTCCGTAGGAGCACCGATGGGTCAGGTCGCCGTCCTGTTTCGGATCATGCCCCAGGGGGTCGAGACCGACCTCAAGGCGGTCGCGGAGGCGCTCCGGACCCGGATCCCCGTCGGGGTCACCGTGCGCGGCCTCCAGGTCAAGGAGATCGCCTATGGGCTCAAGTCGCTCCTCGTCTCGGTCGTCATGAACGATGAGGGTGGACTTTTGCCGGCGACCGAAGAGGCCCTCGCCCACATCCCCGGGGTCGAGTCGGTCGAGGTGATGGAGGAGGGGCTGCTCTAGCGCCCTGGCCTCCCCGATTGTGGACCTCTTCACCCACGTTCTGGTCGCCTACCTGATCAGCTTCGGCCTCGCCGGGGCGCATCCCCAGTACCTCGCGGCGGGGGCGCTCGCCGGCGGCCTTCCGGACGCCGACGCGCTCTTCTTTCCGATCGCCCGGCGGTTTCCCCTGCTCCAGCATCACGGCATCACCCATTCGTTGCTCGGGGTGACGATCGTCGCGGTCGCCGGGGGACTGCTCGGCCCCCTCATCGCGGCCGGAACCTTCGGCTGGTACTTCCTGGTGATGGAGGTGGGGGGGCTCGCCCATATCGCCCAGGACGGCTTCACGAACTTCTCGGTGCCCCCGCTGCTGCCGTTTTCGAAGCGGCGGCTCGAGCTGGACGCGGACCGGGCCATCAACTTCGTGACCCTCGTCGTCTCGGTCGTCGCCTTCTATGTCCTTCTCGTGCTCGAGCGCAACCAGGTCCCATACGTTTGGTATCTCGACACGCTCTACCTGCTGACCGGCTTCTTCGTGGCGTACTTTGCCCTGCGTCTGTCGGCCCGCCTGTACATCGGCCGCCATCTGCGGCAGTGGGGCGGGTTCCAGATGCCGGTGCCCACCAGCCACCCGATGCGATGGATCCTGATCTCGGAGTCGAAGTCGGACGGGCGGTTCCGGACGACGTACGCCCACTATGTGCTGGGCCAGGGGTTGGTGGACGGCCCCCACACGGTCGACGTCCCTCAGGAGGCCCCCCGGCTCGGTCGGCCGGTGGCCAATGCCCAGGAGGCGCTCGAGCAGTCGTACTCCCTGGCCCGGGTCCGCAGCCGGTTCCTCAAGGACTCCTACCAGTTCGGACAGGCCGAACCGGTCCCGCACGGCGGGTGGGTCGCGACCTGGTACTCCCTCGAATTCGGAATGTTCGGGCGGGCCGCGGCGGTCCGGGTGACGTTCCCGGCCGACGGAGCCCCCCCCTCCGTCCATTCCGCCTGGCAGCGGGTTCCCTCCCGATGGCGACGGGCGGCCGGAACGCCGAACGCCTAGACCCCGGCGGCCACGACCGGGTCAGTCGAACGCCGGGCCATTGGGTCTTAGAATCCCACAGCCTCGGCGCGCGCCGATCGTCCACAAGAAAATAGACGTGGGGGGATCCGCGGGTGTCCGGCGCCCTAAAGCGCCGCGACACGACCGCGCAAGCAATCCCCCCGAAGGGATCGGTAAGGCAGTCGCGCCTTACTTCTTGCCCTTCTTGCTGCTGCTCTTCTTGCCTTTCTTCTTCGCCGGCATCGTTCTCGGTCTCCTCCGTTGGGAGGAGATGATGGGGAGAAGCACTCCTCCCATTTAGACATATGGTCTCCGATCGACGCACCGGCGCCCGGGCCTTCTCGAGAGAACGGGGCCCGACCGGGCGTGGCTGCGGGCCGGTCTGCTCGGGCGCGGAGCGTAAATGCCGGGGAGGACTGGGAAGGCGTGGCCGACACGTCGCCCGTCCCGCCTCGCCGTCAGTGGGTGGTCATCTCCGGCGGCACCGGGGGCATCGGCTTCGAGATCGCCCGTGGACTCGCCGGTGCGGGCTGCTCCGTGGCCCTGATCGGTCGGTCGGAGACCCGGCTCGCACGGGCTCGGAGTGTGCTCGAGGCCCTCCCGGGTCATGGAGAGATCCGGATCTTCCGGGCCGATCTCTCGGAGCTCCGGGCCACCGATCAGGTCGCCTCCTCCATCGCCGAAAGCCTCGACCGGATCGATGGGCTGGTCAACAACGCCGGCGGGATCTTCGCGCCCTTCGAGCGGACGGCCGAGGGGATCGAGCGGACCTGGGCACTCAATGTGCTCTCCCCGTTTGTGCTGACCGAGAGGCTCCGGCCCCGGCTGGCGGAGAGCGGCGCGGGCCGGGTGGTCAACATCTCCTCGGCGGCGCACGGCACCGGGCGCCTCCGCTGGGACGATCTCCAGCGGCAGGGCGCCTATGGCGCCTGGGGCGCCTACGCCCAGTCAAAGCTTGCCCTCCTCCTCCTCACCTACGAATGGGCGCGTCGCTACCGGGAGATTCCGGTGACCTTCAACGCGGCCCACCCCGGTTTCGTCCGGACCGACTTCGGTCGCTCCCTGACCGGTCCCCTCCGGGGGCTCGTCCGGCTCGCCATGGTCGGGGCGGTATCGGCCCGGACCGGCGCCCGGACGCCGCTCTACCTTCTCACGGCGAACGGGCTCGGGAGCGGGAGGTACTTTGCCCACGGGCAGCCGCGACGATCGTCGGCCCGGTCCTACCGGGCGGACGACGCCCGGCGGCTCTACGCGGAGTGTGCCCGGGAGGTCGCCCAGGTCCTGTGGGGCCGGTCCAGCTCCCTCACGGACGGGGCGTTCGGAACCGGCTCGTAACGCCCCGGCTCTCCAGTCTCCGATCGACCCCGGCGAGCTGGGCCGCGTGCTCGGGACAGATCTGGAACGGCCGCCAAGCGGCCGAAGGGTCGGTCAGGGAGGCCCGGGCCGCCCAGAGTTCGACCCGACCGGGACGATCGTCGCAGCCCCCTCCCAGGTCGGGGGTCGGGGGGCCCAACGGCTCCCGGTAGGCATAATCGTAGGCGATGCCCATCTCGCATAGGGGGCGTTGGAAGAGGTGGCTCATGCGAATCATCCTCCGAACCGGGGGAAGGGTTTCAAGTCTCCGGCCCCCGGTCCGGCCCACGTCGGCCTCCCGACACGGAAACTCGCCCGGGGATACCAGAGGCTTTACGGCCTCCCGGCTCCCCAAAGACCGTGAGCGATCCCCGTCCGTCCCGGGCGACCCGGGGCTTGATGCGGCGACTCTTCGGCGGGTATGCCCAGACGGTCGTGACCCAGATGGTCCGGCTCGGCTACGAGCTCGGACTCTGGGAGCGGCTGGCCGAACGGCCGTGCACGAGCCCCGAGTTGGCCCACGCTCTGGGGCTCGACGAACGTCCGGTCCGGGAGTGGCTCTCGGCGGTGACCTGCGCGCGGCTCGTGCGGTACGATCCGAAACGCTCGGTCTTTTCCCTCGGCCGGCCGGCCCGGGAGTGCCTGACGGGTCCCGGCGTCACCAACCTGGCCCCCGGGAGCCTGATGGCGACCGCGGCCCTGGCCGCGTGGCCCCGGATCCTCGAGGGCTTCCGGGGGGGCGGGGTGCCCTACGGGGCGTACGCCCCGACGTTTCCCCGGGCGATGGCCGGGCTCAACCGGGGCCGGTACGACGCGTTGTTCGTCAAGCGGTATCTTCGGCTGGCCCCGGGCCTCATCGGCCGGCTGCGCCAGGGGGCGTCGGTCCTCGAGGTGGGCTGCGGTGATGGCCACGTGACGAACCTGATGGCGCGGGCGTTTCCCCGCTCCCGGTTCCTGGGCGTGGACGCCGAGGCGCTCCCGCTGACGTGGGCGCGGAAGGAGGCCCGGACGAACGGCCTCACGAACGTCCGTTTCGAGCGGCGGGCGATCGCCCGGATTCCGACACGTCCGGCCCGGGAGGTCGTGTTCGCCCTGGATCTGATCCACGACCTGGCGGATCCCGTCGGGGGCGTCACCCATCTCGTCGAAGCCCTGCGGCCGGGGGGCTGGTTCTTTGCGGTCGAACCGAGGGTGGTCGGTCCCCTCGAGGCCAACCGCGGGAATACCGGGGCGGCCTACCTCTACGGGATCAGCACCCTCTACTGCACCATGGTCGCCCGTTCGGCCGGCGGCGAAGCGCTCGGAGCTGCGTGGGGGCCCGATCGCGCCCGGGCCCTGCTCCGCAGCTGCGGGCTCACCCGTCTCCGATGCCAGGAAGCTCCGGCCAACTCGCTGTCGATGGTCCTGACCGGCCGGACGCCCCTTTCCGGTTTGGGCCGCGCTGGTCCGGCATGACGCCGAGCCGGTCGGGCCATCCTCGCCGGCCCGTAGGGGCCGGCGATCCCACGGTCGTCCTAGCGGAGCTTCCCCCCGGGAGGAACGACTGGCGCCGGGCGGCGGCCGGCCTGGCCCGCAGCCTGCGGGTCCTTGTCTTTGAGGCCGCCCTTGCCCCCGGGGTGGGGCCCCGAGGACCCGGCGGTGACCCCGGTTCGCCCCCGGTGGCGGAGCTTGTCGGGCTCCTGGAGGAGCTCGACCACTGGCCGGCTCATCTGGTCGGGGTCGGCCGGGCCGGGGGACTGGCGCTCGAGGTAGCCCGGCAACGGCCGGAGCTGGTGCGCGGATTGGTGCTCCACGAGCCGGAGGACCCCGAGCTCCTGGGGACCTCGGATGGTATGCCGGCCGCCTCCGAGCCGATCGTAGCCCGGGGAGAGTCCGGGGAGCCGGGGCCCCTGGAGTCGCGTTCGGGGGCGGGAGAGGTCCTCTCCGATCGCCTAGCCCCCGGGGACCTGGAGCATCCGGTGCTGGTCAGCGCCGGGTCCGAAAGCCCCTTGCCGCGCCGTGAGGCCGCCTGGCGGCTTTCCGTCCGCCTGCCCAACGCCCGGTGGGCGCTCCTCCCCGGGGTCGCTGGCCAGCCCCATCAGGAATCCCCGGATCTGTACATCGCGGTCGTCACCGAATTTCTGACCGTCCGGTGGGTGCCCCCGTCCTGAGGTCGTTCCCGAAGCGGGGCGGCCCCCGGCGGTAGTGGGGGGCGTCCCGCGGAGCTGGGCGGGACCGTCCAGTCGGCCGAAAGCGGAAGGACCGGCGAGGAGGAATCCGGGGCGCCGGAGGTCGGAGGCAGCGCCGGGAGGGAGAACAGCCGCAGCGTCATCAGGATGTTGGTCCCCACGATCAGGATGAAGCCGGGAAGAAGGAGGCTCTGGAGCGTCGGGAAGAGGGCAATGGGGAGCACCAGCAGTACGGCGTTCGTGAGGCCCCGGCCATACAGCGCCCCGAGGTGGTCGGCTCCCGTGGCGGCGATGGTCCCGCGCCGGGCCACTTCCACGGCGAGGAGGCGGCGCAGATAGTAGAGGGCGATCGGGAGGGCGATGACCGCGACGATCGCTCCGAGCGCCAGCGGCTGGAGCGGTACGATGACACCGATCATGAACAGGAAGACCGCTCGGAGCAGCGAGGAGAACTCGCCCTGCATCCGGCGAAAGCCCTGGCCCAGCTCGAACGGCTGGGCGGCTCGTCGTCCCCGCCACCGGGCGAGCACGCCCCGGACCCAGTACTCGTTCGCGATGAAGATCCCGACGACCAGCACCGCAAACACTCCGACTCCGCCCAGCGCCTCGGCGGCCGCATAGACCACGAGGAGGATGCCCAAGAGCGCGATGAGCGCAAACGGCCGGTCCTGCCAACGGGCCAGGAACTGACGGGCCAGGATCGCCCCCACAATCCCGATCCCGACGGCCACCGGCAGGGGGAGCAGCACCGAGAGGGCGACGGTACGGCCGAGATGGCCGGGGGTCGCGGCCAAGACGGTCAGCAGCACGCTCAGGCCGACGATCGAGAGGGTGTCTTCGATCGCCCCGTCCAGGTGGACGTAGGCCCGCAGGCCCGGGTCCGGAATGAGCCGGCTGGCGATGGGGATGATCACGGCCCCCGAGGTGCAGGCGAAGGCGACCGCGAAGATCAGGGACGGGTCGACCTGGCCCGGGGCGAAGAGCAGCAGGCTGATCCCGAAGATGAGGCCGAAGCCGATCGCCCAGCTGGCCAGGGCGAACAGCACGGCCGAGCCGGCGAAGGGACGGACCAGCCGGGCGTTCATGTCGAGGCCTGCGTCGTAGAGGATGATGACCAGGGCCGCCGTCCCGACCAGGGGGGCCAGGCCCAGGATGGGGCCCGGGGGAATCAGGTGAAACAACGGACCGGCCGCAAACCCGAGCGCGATGAGCCAGAGAACATCCGGGAACCGGAACCGTTCGGTGAGCAGGTCGCTCGCGAAGCTGATGAGCAGAACGACCCCGAGGAGCATCAGGTCGACGGTCGTCGAGTCGAAGACCAGGAGGCTCATCCCGGGGCCCCCCCGGCCCCCCCGGACGACTCGCGTCGGCCCGTCGTCATGGTGAGGTCCGATCCCGCGGAGGCCGCGATGGGGAGGTCGCGGGCGGGTCGGAGCCCCGCAACGGGAGGAGCCCGGTGCCCAGCCATTGCCCCCCGTCCACGGTCAGCACCTGCCCCGTGATGTAGGCGGCCCCCGGGCCGGCGAGGAACGCCACGCTCTCCGCAATCTCCTCCGGGGTCCCGAAACGGCTCAGGGGAACCCCCCGGGTCACGGCCTGGACGATCGACGCCTCGGCCCACAGCCGCTGGTCGGTGCCCTCGGTGTGCACGGGGCCGGGCGCGACCGCATTCACCCGGATCCCGTAGCGGGCCCATTCCACGGCCAAGGTCCGGGTCAGGGCCACTACGCCGGCCTTGGCGGCCGCGGAGTGGGCCGTCCCGGGGCCGGCCAGCCAGGCGTAGGCGGCCACGATGTTGATGATCGCGCTCGACGCTCGCTCCTTGAGCAGGGGGAACGCCGCCCGGCAGCAGAAGAAGGTGCCGTCGAGCACGATCCCGACGACCGCCCGCCATCCGTTCGGCGTGATCGACTCCGCGGGGGCCACGAAGTTGCCGGCGGCGTTGTTGACCAGGAGGTCGAGCCGGCCGTACTCGGTGCGGATCCGACCCATCAGGGCGTCGACCGCCGATTCGGAGCGTACGTCGGTGGGGACCGTCAGGACCCGAACGCCGGAGCCCCGGAGCGCCCGCGCCCCCGCCTCGAGATGGGCCGGGTCCCGGCTCGCTAACGTGAGATCGTAGCCGTCCCGGGCGAGCCGTTGGGCCATCGCGAGTCCAAGGCCGGTGCCGCCCCCGGTGATCAAGGCGGAGGGCCGGTCGGTCGCGCCGGGGGCGTCCACACCTCCCCCCAGGGGTCCGGTCTAATCAAATCACTGATGGGGGGAGCCATCGAGTTCGCGGGCCATCTCGTCCAGTGCGCGAGGCGATAGTCCGCGGCCGGCGATCCCGTCGCGGCGCCCCACCACCGTTCCGTCCCGGAAGCCCACCAATGTGGGGACGACTTCGATGGCGAACCGATCCCAGAGCGTCGAATCGAGATCGGTCACATCGCCCACCGCCACCTGGATCCCGGTCGGCGGCGGCCACGCCGCCAACGGTCCCCCAAACCGCTGGCAGAATGGGCACCAATCGGCGAGGAAGGCGACGATCCAGCGGCCGGGCCGGCCGAGCCGAGAGCCCTCGAACTGGCGGTCGGTGAACCTCTCCATGGGGCGATCTCACTGCGGCCGTGCCGCTTCCGCCAGGGCCAGGATGTCCCCGTGGCCCCGCGCGATCGGCAACCCGCTCCGCTCGGCCCGGGAGAAGTACCGGGTCTCCTGCCAGAGGGTCCCGGCCGAAATCCGTTCCGGCGCATCGAAGCAGTCGTAGAGAAAGTGCAGATCCCAATGGAGATCCCCGTCGGGCGCCGAGTCGGTGACCGGATACGCCTCGGAGGCCACCGAACGCCACCGGGGAACCAACGGAAGGCCGGGAAGCTGTTCCGCGAGAATCGTCTGCGCCGCTTCCTCGGGACTTTCGTAGAACGCCAGTTGGCGGGAGGGCAGCATCCAGCCGTCCTGGATCCGTCGGCTGCGCGCTTCGTCGAGCGCTCCTGCGGAGAACCAGGCTTCTCCCGGGCGCATCCGACCCAGGAGGGTCCGCTCCGGGTTCCCGACCGGGTGGATCAGCAGGAAGGCCGAGAGGCACATCCCCGACGCCGGGATCTGGAATTTGGAGGGGTCGTCCTGGGGTGGGGCGCGCGAGAACCGGGCAAACCGCCGTGGGGATAGGGTCGGGGGCGTCATGGACCGCCGAGACGTCGATGGGATATTGGGGTTTGGGGGGCGGAACCCCTTAGTAGCGGGGCGGCTTGGTTCCAAGGCGAGGTCGGTGGAGCATGTACAAGGATGGCCACTTGGAGTGCGACCGGTGCCACGCCGTCATCACCCGGGTTCAGCCTCCGCCGGAAGACGGCTGGCCCAAGCTGACCAACCTCTGCGCGTCCTGCTACGCTGAGGCCCTCAAATCGGCCGTGCCTCGGAACTGACCGGATCGGGGGGCCCTCAAGCCGTCCGGTCAGGCCCGGCCTTCGAAGTGGTCGGTCCACTCCCCGATGGCTTCGTCCTCAAACCAGGCGAGGACGATGAAGTACCACGCCAGGGTCGCCAGGAGCAGTAGTTCGTCCGGCGCCACCCGGCTCGAGCCGAGCTCGAGGACCGCCCCTTCCAGCCGGCGTCCGGTCCGGCCCGGTTCGAGGTGGAGGGCCCAGCCGCCGTTGTCCCCTCCGACCTCCCACGCCGGTACCAGGAGCCCCGACCGGCCGAACCGGTACGAACCCTGCGCGGTCCGGATGACGTGATGCAGGCCCTGGCCCCGTAGG
Organism: Thermoplasmata archaeon; assembly: GCA_021791335.1. Lineage (GTDB taxonomy): Archaea > Thermoplasmatota > Thermoplasmata > Lutacidiplasmatales > UBA184 > Lutacidiplasma. The sequence goes on along the minus strand of JAJYWS010000001.1, from coordinate 16,229 downwards.
TGGGCGATCGGGGCGGAGCTGCCCTCGGACCGGACGGAGACCCTCGGGTCCAGGAACCCGCTCCGCTTGAGCGTCCAATGAAATGCGGCCCCCTCCGCGTGGGCCAGCGAACCGGACTCCTTGGCCCATCGGAGCACTCCCAAGACCCCCCGCTCCGACCGGAGTTCGGAAGTGAATGGGCGATCCCCGGTCCGCACCCACCGGAGGCTGGCCCGGTCCGCGTCGGTGAACGGGAGGTACGCCATCGTCGGCCCCAGCGGTTTCGCGGTCTTAACCTGATGGGGCTCTCCGATCGGCCCGCCGACCGGCCCCCCGGGTACCCTATGGGCAGCCCGGCCCTCCTACGGTCGGGAGCGTTCGCCATGCGGAGGGAGACCATCTTCTACATCGGCTCGGTCATTCTTTGGGGGCTCAGCTCGGCGCTCATCGCCGCGCTCCTCTGGTCGGGGGCCGGCTGGATTTTCTTCGAGGCCTATGGTGGGGCCGTATTGGGTCTCATTCTGGGTGGGTTTTTCTGGCTCGCGGGTCGATCGGCCGGGCGGGCCCATCGGGAACTGATCGATTGGAACGGGACAGACTCGCCCGGGTCCCGTGACCCCTAGCCCTCCCTTGAGGTCGTTCCGCCCTCCATCCCCGCACATACCCCCGCGTGGGGAAGGTCCGCCTCAGCCCCCCCTCCGGGGGCCAAGGATCCGGGCGTTCCCGCGAGAGGGCTCAACCCAATTCAAGGGAGGGGAACCGCCCAGGTCATCGGGCCGGGTCAAGGCCGACAGGGCCGGGGCGCCGGCCGAGTACGGAAAGGCTTTTGTTTGCGGGCCGGCGTGGAGCGCCGTGGCCGGGATGGGGTAGCTTGGCCTATCCTGGGGGACTGTGGATCCCTCGACCCGGGTTCAAAGCGGCCAGGGGACGCTCCCCGGCCCTGAGACTCTCGGTCCCGGCCCTACCTTGCTGTGGGGGTCCGGCGGCTCTTCCGGCGGCCCGACGACCGGGGAGGGCGAGCCAGGATCTCTTCCAGCGCGGCCGGAAGTCCGGCCAGGGAATAGTCGGCCCAGGCGGCGCCCCATTGGGTCAGGTCTCCCGGGGTCAGCGTCCAACCGTGAAGTCGGGAGGCCCGGCCGATCGCCACCGTTCCCGGGATCGACTGCGCGGTCTCCATGTCGAACCGGGAGTCGCCGACCAGCGTCAAGGGAACGTCGGGGTACCGTCGACGATACTCGACCAGGTGTTCCCGTTTCGTGCCCTCATGGCTACCCAGCACCGCTTCGAACCAGAACCGGAGGCCCTCGCGTTCCAAGACCAGTTCGGCCATCTCCGTCTCACCCCCCGTCGACACGACCAGCGTCCACCGAGCCTGGGCGAGCCGCTTCAGCATTCCGGGAACTTCGGGGAACGGGCCGGCATGGGCATAGGCCTCGGTGACCTTGCGCTGATGGAAGGTCGCGGCCGCGGCGGCGCGAAGCTCGGGGGCTGCGGTCGGGAAGAGTTGCGCGAGCTGGGCCTCGAAGGGAAGGCCCGTCGTCGCCAAGTAATGGATCCGGGCCTCCTCGGGCGGGGTGCCGAAGGCTCGGTGCATCACATCCGCCGCCACATGGCTGATGAGGGAGAGATCGTCCAGCAGTGTCCCATCCAGATCAAAGATCACGACACCCCGCTCGACCCGGACCGGGTCGGGTGGAGGGCGCGGACTGGCGGGCCGGGCGACTTCCGAATGATGGCTCGTGGCTCCGGCCATTGGGAGAGCCCCCAAGAGCGGTGGTTCCTCCCGCGGGTCGGGATGGGCCGCCTCAGACCTCCGAGACGTTCGACGGGGCATGCCCCCTGATGGGATCGCCCCTTTAACCGTCTCTCCTCCGTCGGCAGGCTCTCCTTCGCCGATGGGGCCCGCGCCGAAGTGTCGATTGGGGAGTCCTCCATCTCCTGACCGTAGATGGGAGGGACCGCCTACCCTGTCGACGATCTCCCTCGGGCGAGAATGAACCGCGTGCCCCCGCGGGCGGAATGGGGCACCCTGACCAGCACGTCAGTCGAGGAGTCAGTGGGAGGTCTCCGCTCCCTCTTCCCGGGCCGGACTCGGGGTCTCCCGGCTTGACGGGGGGATGTCCCCCAAATCGGTGAGCGGGCCCTCCTTCGTCCAGAGGTCCCCGTGCCGCCCGCGATTCACCGGGGGCCCCGGGAATGGAGCCTGCGGCTCTGTCCTCCCTGCAGGCTCCCGGGTCGCTCCGGGTGGAGCAGTTCAGCCCGGCAAGGAAGGAAGCGAGGATGGTCCGCTCCGATTCGTCGAGAGGCTGGACGACGAGTGAGGACCACGGAGGGGTCCCGCTTGGGAAAGTTCCCAACCCCCCCGCTCGCGACCCCAGCCTGAACTGACCCGGACCGGCAGCGGCCCAAGGGTTCGGGCGAGGCGCCCGAACGCTGGAGGGCCGGCCTCGGAGGAGTTTCCCCCGCGACCCTCCCCCGGTGTCCGCCGGGGCGCACTCAACGAAACCTCGGGGTTGCCCGGTCTGGGACCTGGCGGCCCGGGATGCAACTTCGGACCATCGTTTCGACACGGCTCGCGCTGGGAGCGCGGACCTCCGAACCGGGGCCCGACGAAGACCGCGCGTCGACAACTCACCGAGCCCCCGGCCCCATGCCCTTTATGCGGGTCGCAAGCGTTCCTCAATGGGAGCGAGGTCGGCCGTGCATCCGAGCCGTGTCATCCGAGGCGCCCGGTCCCAACGACTGGCCGGGCGCACGATCCTGGTCGGCGTCTCCGGTTCGATCGCGGCGGTCGAGGTCGTGAAGGTCATTCGCGAGCTGCTCCGGCACGGCGCGGAGGTCCGCGCAGTCATGAGCCCGGAGGCGGCCCGGATCATCACCCCCGAGGCGCTGGAGTTCGCTACCGGTCACCCCCCGATCCTCCAGTTGAGCGGGGCGGTCGAGCACGTGAGCCTGCTCGGCCCCGGCGAAGGCCGGGCCGACCTCTACCTGATCGCCCCGGCGACGGCCAACACCATCGGGAAGATCGCGCACGGCATTGATGACACACCGGTGACCACCTTCGCCTCGGTCGCGCTGGGAGGCGGGGTCCCGGTCCTCGTGGCACCGGCGATGCACGCCCACATGGGTCGCAACCCCGCCGTCAGCGAGAATCTGGCCCTCCTCCGGAAGTGGGGGGTCGGCGTGATCGCCTCCCGCGCCGCCGAGGGGGAGGAGAAGCTCGCCTCCCCCGAAGAGATCGCCGCCGAGGTCCTGCGCCGCCTCGCCGACTCCCCCTGGGCCGGCCGGCAGGTCACGGTGATCGGGGGAGGCTCGCGGGAATCGATCGATTCCGTGCGGTCGATCGCCAACGAAAGCACCGGGGAGACCGCCGTCGCGTTGGCGGTCCAGGCCCATCTCCGGGGGGCTCAGGTCGACCTGTGGCTCGGCGCCCACTCCGCCCCAGTGCCTCCGTATCTGTCGGTCACGCGATGGCGGAGCGTGAGCGATCTCGCCCGGCTGGCCCAGGAACGCGCCCCGCATCTCCGAGCGTCGGACTTGGTGGTGGTCCCGGCCGCCCTCGCGGACTACACGACGACCCCGGAGCCGGGCAAGATCTCCTCCCGTTCCCGTCCCCGGCTGTCGCTGAGGCTCAACCCCGCACCCAAGCTGCTGCCGCTGCTCCGGAGCTTGGCCCCCCCGCCCACCCGGCTCGTGGGGTTCAAGCTCCTCGCCGAGACCGACCCGGCCCGGCTGCGAACGGCCGCCGAACAGCTGGCCCGGGAGTCCGGGGCCGACGCGATCGTCGCCAACGGCGTCGAATCGATCGGGAACGGACGGGTCCGGGCGCTCTGGGTCACTCCCAGCGAGAGCCGAGCCTTCGAAGGCTCGAAGACCGAACTGGCCGACCAGATCCTCGACCTCTGCGAGCCCTCCGCGGGCTCGGGCTCGGCACGCCCCCGGGCGGCCGCCCCCGGGCTTCAGGGCGCTCCGGGCAGCCCAAAGCGATCGGGCCTCCGGCGCCGATCGCCCGCCTCCACGCGCTAGGGCGCGGGGTTGGAACGGGCCGGGTCCCTCCGATGGGGGCTGCCCCCCGCCTCAGGGCGAGTTCGGTCCGTCGGGGGAGGTCGAGAGGATCGATCCGCCGAGCCAGGTCGTGTGGATGGCTCGTTCCAGATCCGTCGGGTCGGCCGCCGGCCGGAAGAGGAGCTTCTTCGGAGGGGCAACAGCGAGCGTCACCCGCCGGTGCAGCTCCCGGCCCCGACGGAACAGCGTCAGTTCAATCTCCTGCCCGGGCCCGAGCCGTTCGAGAGCCTCGTTCCACTGGGCGGCATAGATGCGACGCCCATCGATCCCGATGAGCTCGTCCCCGGGGCGTAGCCCCCCGGCCCGGGCCGGGGTCGCGTCCCGTACGGTCTTGATCCGGGTCACCCCCTCCGCGGTGGTCGTCTCGACGCCCAGGTAGCCGGGACCGCCCGGGTCCTCCTCCGAGGCCTCCCGGGGCGCAGGGGTGAGGGTCAGGCCCACCGCCCGGGCCCGACGATCAAAGTCGAGTTCGTGCACGCCGGCGACGTACCGGTCGAAGAAATCCGAAAGATCCAGCCCGGTGGCTTGTTCCACGAGGCGGGGGAGTTCACGCTCCCCGATCCCGCGGCCCGGCTCGCCGTACTCCGTCCATAGGTGGCGCAGGACGGTGTCGAGAGAGGCCGCGTTCCGGGTCAAGGTGCGGATCTCGAGATCCAACGCCCAACTGACCAGCGCCCCCTTGAGGTAGTAGGAAACCGACTGGTTCACGCTCTCGTCGGACGGCTTGTAAAATCCGACCCAGGCGCTGAGCGACGCTTCCTCCAAGCTGGTCACGAGCCGGCCCGGGGTGTCCCGGTAGGTCCGGATCATCTCCGCGAGGTCCTCGAGGTACTGCGCCGGAGACAGCAGCCCCGAGCGTCGGAGGAGGAGGTGACTCACATAGTCGGTCGTCCCCTCCATCCACCAGAGGAGGCGAGTGTACACCTCCTGGGTGTAGTCGAACGGCTGGAGGACCGCCGGCCGGATCCGTTTGACGTTGTAGAGGTGAAAGTACTCGTGGGCGGCGAGGTGGAGGAACCGTCGGTACCGCTTCGCCGGCCGGAAGAGGTCTCTCGGGATCACGCAGGAGTTGCTCGTCGCATGCTCGAGGCCCCCGTCGCCGGTCTCGGCAAGGTGGACGAAGAAGGTGTAGCGGCTCAGGGGCGACCTCCCGAAGTAGGCGATCGTCGCCGCGGTGATCTGCTCGAGGTCGCGGACCGTCCGCGGCAGGTCCAGGCCGACCGGTTCGCCGCAGAGGCTCAGACGGTGCGGAATGCCTCCCGGCCGGAAGGGCGCCTCCCGGATCCGGCCGCAGTCGATCGGGGAGTCGACCAGCTCATCGTACGACCGGGCGCGGTAGCGCCGCGCGCCGCGATCGACCTCCTCCAGTTCGGTCACCACCTGCCAGTCGGAGGGGATCCGCAGCTGGAGTTCGCACGGCTCCCCTTGGTGGCCCTCGACGTACGGAAGGGTGAATCCGGCATTGATGAAGAGGTGATCCGGGTCGGTGTCCAGACCGAGCTTGCTCAACTCGAATCCCCAAAGCTCGAACCGGACCACGGGGGGCGTGCCCGAGTCGTACCGGGCCCTCCAGCGGGACTTGCCGACCCGCTCGATCGGGGCCGCCGGTCGACCGTCGGGGCCCTCGAGGGTGGCCCGGAGGACGAACCGGGCCGGGTCCCGAATGACGTACGATCCGGGAACCCACGACGGCAGGACCAGATCGACCGAACCCTTGGGGTCGGGGGGGAGTCGGACCCGGACTTCCACGCGGGTGCTGGTGGGGCCGAGGTACAGGATTTCGTAGAGGATCGTCACGGCACCGGGGTCCTGGGCGCCCCATCGGGGCCCCCCCATTAACCGTTTGGGCGGGCCCCGGCGACGGTCAGGCGCGGTTGGCCCGCGCGGGCAGGTTCTGGGAGGCCCGGCGGATGAGCCACGCCGCCGGCGCGGCCGGGGCGACCAGGATGATCCACACGAGGGCGGGCGTCGATACCGACCCCAGCACCGCTCCCCCGAGAAGGGGAGCCAGGATCCCGCCGACGCCCACGAGCGTGGAAAATGCCCCGTTGTAGGCCCCGACCTCGGAAGGGGGCGCCAGGTTGGACGGTAGGGTGCCGTAGGGGATCGAGACCAGGTTCTCCCCTAGGGTCAGCACGAAGACGCTCGCGACAAACCCACCGATCACCAGCTCCGGAGCGAACCCCAGGGCTCCGATCCAGAGGAAGGCCACAGTATAACAGCCCAGGCCCACCAGAGCGAGGCTGGTGTGCCGATGCCCGATGGACGCCTGGGTGGTCAGCGGCTGGCCAAAGACGACGACGATCCCGTTCACCGAGAGGCCGGCCCCGAGGATCAGGTACGGGACCCGGAGCACCGTGTTCACGAACAGCGGGAAGGTGACCCCCCATTGGGAGGTCACCAGGGTCAGGAGCGCCATCCCGAGCGCGAGCGACAGGAACGGGCGGTCGCGGCGGATAATCCGGAGGCTGTCTCTCATCGACGGCCGGGGGATGGGCGAGGTCCCCCGGGGCGGCCGGCTCCGGTCGAACGGGGAGGCTTCGAGTTGGGTCGCAAAGACCAGGAGGCCGACCAGGAGGACCGCCCCGGCGGCGACGCCCGTCCAGACGAACCCGAAGATCCCGATGAGGGCACCCCCGGTGAACACCCCGAGCGTGTAGCCGGCGTTGTGCCCCACCCGCTGCCAGGTGTAGGCCAAGGTCCTCTCGGATCCGACCGTGAAGTCGGCCACGTAGGCCGAGATCGCCGGCCCTCCGAGGGATCCCGAAACCCCCGTCGCGGCGACGGCGAGCGCGGTCGTGAAGAGGTGGTCCCCGGACATCGCCACGGCCACGCCGAATATCGAGGCCGACTCGGCGAGCAGCGCGATCAGGAAGAGCGGCCGTCGCCCGACGCGGTCGGCCAGCAACCCTCCGACCGGGGCACCGGCGAGCACCGGAAGGGAGACCGCGACCGTCAGGAGCCCGATTTCCAGGTAGCCGACCCCGAGGGCGTTCCTCAGGTAGAGGGCGAAGTACGCGAGGACCATCGTGAGGCCGAACCCCCGGATGCCGCTCGCCCCCGCGAGCCAGCGAATGTTGCGATTCACGGCCGACCCCGACGGGGCCGGGGGTCCGACCACAAAGCGTTATGGCCCGGTCCCGGCGTGGGCGGCCGATGGGCGACCAGGACCTTTCCACCGAGCTGGAGGGCCAGGGGTACCAGCTCACCGGACGGCACAGCGCGGTCAAGCTCTGCTACTGGACCCGGGCCTCCCTCACCGAGGGTCGGGACTGCTACAAGGGTCGATTCTACGGCATCCAGAGCCATCGCTGCCTCCAGATGTCCCCGGCGATCGATGCCTGCAACCTGCACTGCCGGTTCTGCTGGCGCAACCAGGGCTGGGAGGAGGACGGAATGATGCCCGAGTACGATGACCCCGACACGCTCCTCGATCGGTCGATCGACGCCCAACGGAGGATCCTCTCCGGATTCAAGGGGGATCCCACCATGGATCTGGACCGGTGGGGGGAGGCCCAGACGCCGAGGCACATCGCGATCTCCCTCACCGGCGAGCCCACGCTCTACCCCCGGCTGAACCGGTTCCTCGAGCTGTGCCACGCCCGGCAGATCACGACCTTTCTCGTCACGAACGGGACCAACCCGGACGCGCTGCGGCACCTCGATCCGTTGCCCACCCAGCTGTACGTCTCGGTGACGGCCCCCAACGCCGAGGTCTTTCGTCGGTTGACCCTGCCGGCCCACGAGGACGCCTGGGACCGTCTTTTGGAGTCGCTCGAGATCGTCCGGAGCCTCGGCACCCGCCGGGTCGTCCGGCACACGCTGGTCCGGGGGTGGAACCTCGGCTGGGTCCGGGAGTACGCCGCCCTCGATCAGGTCGCCCGGCCCGACTTCATCGAGCCGAAGGGGTATGTCTACATGGGCAAATCCCGCCAGCGCCTGGGCCGAGACCACGTCCCGGTCCACGACGAGATCGCCCGGTTCGCCGCGGACCTCGCCCGACGCACCGGTTATGACGTGGCCGATGAGTCCCCCGACTCGAAGGTCGTCCTTCTGGCGCGTCCGGGCGCCGAGCGCTTCCTCCCCGGTCGGGCGCCGGCCAACTGACCCCTCGGTCGGCCGGCCCGAAGGCTCGCGGCCACCGTCCGGGTTCAGGTAAACCGCCAGCTCACAAATTCGATGAAGACCGCGGCGACGAGTCCCATCGCCATGATGAGATACGGGCTGAGCTTCGGGGCATGGCTCTCCTCCATGTCGTAGTATTGGATGAGCCCGGCCGCACTGGAGAAGCCGGAACGCCGTTTGTCGGGCATGCCACCCTTCCGACGGGGGAGCGATATATAAATCTGACCGGCTCTGGCTCATCGATTTCCGGACGGCCGACGTTCGGCCCGGGAGCCGGCCCTCTCCCGCGCGCCCTCGCCTGTCAGGGTCCACGCCGATCTAGCGGCGCATCGAGCCCCCCATGAGCCCGTCTTCGATCGACTCGGTCAGGTGGTTCCACGCGCCTTGGCCGACGCCCTGGGCCACCGGGGTCAGCAGCCGTTCCAGGAGCGGGCGCGGCGGCGCGAGCCGGACCGTGCGACGGGGGGCAACGCCGGTGAGCCGGCCCAGGTCGTCCAGGGCCGACTCGGTATCTCCGAGCGCATCGATCAGTCCCAACTTCAAGGCGCTGGCCCCGGTCCAGAACTCTCCGGTCGCCAGGGCCCGGGCCGCGTCGGCCGACAGGTGCCTCTGCTCGCTGACCCGGCGGACGAAGGCGGCGTAGCCTTCCTCGACGAGCGCCTGGAGCTTCTCCCGCTCCTCCGTGTCGAGGGGCCGGTATCCCTGGTAGGCGTCCTTGTGGCGGCCGGCGTGAATCATCTCGACCCCGACGCCCCAACGGCGGAGGAGTTCGCGGGTCGCGAGGTGCGGGTAGATCACGCCGATCGATCCCACCTGGCTCTCCGGTCGGGCGACGATCCGGCGGGCCCCGAGGGCCGCCAGGTACGCCCCGGAGGCGCCCACCGCCCCGATGGAGGCCACCACCGGCTTGATCGTGTCGAGTCGTTGAATCGCCCGGAAGAGATCGCTCGACGCGGTCACCTCCCCGCCGCCGCTGGAAATGTCGAACAGCACCCCCCGGATCCGCCGTCGATCCCGAAGGCTGCGCAGGAGGGTGAGGAACGGCTCGACCGTCCGTTCCCGGAGGGTTCCGCGGAAGACGACGTGGGCGAGCCTCTCCCGCATGGCCATCTCAGCCTCCGGGTTGATATAATCCCATCACGGGATGCCGGTCGGGAGGATTCGGGGGCTCCGATGAACGGCCACACCGCGGATGTACCCCCGAAGTCCGGCGGTGGGATCGAGGAGCAACCCCCGATGGCTTCGGAGACGGTGCCCGCCGGGACCCCGCCCCGCACGCTGCCCGACCTGATCCCATGGTTCGAACAGTTCAGTCGGGGACTGGTACGGCTGGCCCACCCTTCCATCGCCGAAATCCAAACCGCCATCGACGCCCTGGACAGTGCCCTACGGGTCGGAGCGCCTCCGCCCATGACCTCCGGGACCCCAGCCCCCGATGCCGGTCCTTGGCGCGAGGCACTGGAGCAGCTGCACTGGCTGCTGGGGATTGTCGAACGCGACGACCACGGGGGCAACCGGCAGGCGCTCGGCCAGTACGGGCTTCTCGTGGCCGAGTCGCTCCGAGCCCACCTTGACCCGACGCTAACCCCGGTCGCGTCGGCCGCCCGCGTGCCCCCCACCCAACCGATGGCCGATCGCCCCCGACGGAGCCCGTGCGGGGGAGCAGGCGGTAAATTAATGAGGACGCCCGGACCCGGAGCTCCGCCATGAGTTCGGGCGTCGCCGACGGATCCATCTGGGTCGAGAAGTACCGCCCGCACTCCCTCGCCGAGATGGTGGGGCAGGCGGGGATCGTCCGGCTCCTCCAGGGGTATGCCGAACGTCGATCGATGCCGCACCTTCTGTTTGCGGGGCCCCCCGGCACCGGGAAGACCACGGCGGCCCTGTGTCTGGCCCGGGATCTCTTCGGGGCCGAGTGGCGGCAGAACTTCCTGGAGCTCAACGCCTCGGACGAACGGGGGATCGATACGGTGCGGACCAAGATCAAGGAGTACGCCCGCACCTCCCCGCTCGGATCGGTCGGTTTCAAGCTCCTCTTCCTCGACGAAGCGGACAATCTGACCGCCGAGGCCCAAGCCTCTCTGCGGCGGGTCATGGAACGGTATTCCGGGTCGTGCCGGTTCATCCTCTCCTGCAACTACTCGTCCCGGATCATCGACCCGATCCAGTCCCGGTGTGCAGTGTTCCGGTTCCGGCTGTACCCCCCGGAGGATCTACGGACCGCCTTGGAGCGCGTCGCCCGGGCCGAACACCAGCGGGTGACCCCGGCGGCCTTCGACGTGATCCTTACCGCGGCCGCCGGCGACCTGCGGCGGGCGACGAACCTCCTCCAGCTCTCCGCGACCGCCTCCCAGGAGATCACCGAGGAGTCGGTGCAGCAGTTCGCGACCACCCCGCTCCGCCGGGAGGTGGAGGAGATGGTTCGGCGCGCCCTCGAGGCGGATTTCTTCGGGGCCCGGGAGCGGCTCTACGCCCTCTTCACGGAACGCGGCGCGACGGGCGAGGACATCCTGCGGGCCATCCACACCTACCTCCCCGACCTTCCGTCCGACCGATTGAGCGACCGGGAGAAGGCCCGGCTGGTGGTTCACCTGGGGGAGATCGACTTCCGCCTCGCCCAGGGGGCGTCCGAACGTCTCCAGCTCGAGACGGTCCTCGCCCGGCTGGCCACCCTCCGCGACCCGATGGGAACCGGCCCGTGACCCGCCAGCGGACCATCGGCCGGAAGCCGACGACCTCGCGGCGTTGCGTGGCCGTCGGGGAGCTCCAACTGCGGCCGTCCACGATCCGGGCCATCCGTCGGGGCACCGTGGCGAAGGGGGACCCGCGGTCGGCCGCCGAGGTCGCCGGACTCCTGGCGCTCAAACGGACCAGCGATCTCATCCCCCACTGCCATATCGTCCCGCTCTCGGGAAGCTCGGTGAGCCTGTCGATCGCGGGTCCCCGAACCCTCGCGGTCCGGGTCGAAGCCCAGGCGATCGGCCAGACCGGCGTGGAGATGGAGGCGCTGGTCGGCGCCACCGTGGCGCTCCTGACGGCGTGGGACATGGTCAAGTACCTGGAGAAGGATGCGCGGGGGCTCTACCCCTCCACCCGCCTCGGTCCGATCGAGGTTCGGCTGAAGGAAAAGCGCCCGAGGAAAACCCCATGACGCCCGATGCTGCCGGATCGCGCCACCATACCGGAGGAGACCGCGCCATTCAGTTCGGAGTCCTGTCGGTCTCCGACACGCACACCGAGGAGGACGACCTTTCCGGTCACCTGGCCCGGACCCTGATCGAGGCCGGCCACCACCGGGTGCACCGCTATCACCTGGTGGCGAACTCGGTCGCCGATGTGCGGGATACCCTGGAACCCTGGCTCGCCGAACGGGAGATCGAGTGTGTGCTCACGATCGGCGGCACGGGCGTCAGCTCCCGGGACCTGAGCGTGGCCGCTTTGGAGACGATGGGGGGGAAGAAGCTCGAGGGGTTCGGGGAGCTCTACCGGAGCCTGAGCTTCCAGGAGGTGGGCCCGCTCGCCTTCCTGAGTCGGGCCGGCCTCTACCTGCTCCAGCAGAAACCCGTCTTCGCCCTGCCCGGTTCGGAACGGGCCGTCCGGACCGCCTTGGAGCGGTTGATCCTTCCCGCGATCCAGCACCTCGTGGAAGAACTCGAGCGCTAGGGGCGCCGGTCGGTCGCCATCCCGAGAGCTCCCAGCGGGGGCGGGCCGGGATCGAGGATCTGGGGCAGGACCCCTTGCGCCCGGCAGAAGTCGGTCCAGGCCGGGTGGGCGTCCACATGGTGGGCCAGCAGGACGCCCCGGGCGGACAGGGCCGTCCAGGCCCACCTCAGCTCCAGGGCGGCCCGGTGGGGGTCCGGCCCGTTGTCGTACAAGAAGAGGTCGATCCGGTCGCCGCCGTCGAGCAGGGCGCGCAGCCGCTCCTCGGTGTTGCCGAGGACCAGCGTCCAGCGCGACCGGAGCCGCGGCGCGACCATCTGCCCCACCGTCACGTCCGCGACGCCCCGTCCCCGGCCTTCGGTCGGGCCCGGACCCAGGGAGGTCAGTTCGCCGAACCGGTTCGCCTCGAGTCCGGCCAGGATCCACGCGGTGGAGTAGCCCGGACGCACACCCGTCTCCAGGACCCGGGCGGGGCGCAGCAGCCGGACCAGGAGGTAGAGGAGCGCCCCCTGCGGCAACTCCCGAGCGTAGGCCGGCCCCGCGCCCCGGTCGAGCAGCAGATCGGGCAGGTCACTGCTCCGCAGCTCCCTCCGGATGGGCGCCACCGCCGAGGGGGAGGCTCGCGCCAGCCGGGCGACCCGTTCGACGGCGGCGCTGCGGAGGAGGAGCATCCGTCGGCGGGCGTCCCGGCGGGCGGCCGGTGAGAGCAGGGTGGGGGCCCGCCCGGTCGGCGACGCTCGGGGGACCGAATCACCCGGGGGGACCGTCGAGGTTACGTCCATGGGTTGCGACCCGGCCGGAGGTAGGCGGTGCCGTTACAAAGAGTGTTGGGGTCCCCGTCCCGGAGCCGGGGCGCCGTCAGCGGCCCCACCGGGACGCGGTGGCTCGACGGAACGCGAACGGTTTAATAAGCGGTCCCGCTTGGAACGGGCGAGGATTCCCATGTCGGTTCGAGAGATCAACGGGGCGGCGTTCGATCAGTTTGCCCAATCCAATTCGGTCGCGGTGGTGGATATCTGGGCCCCCTGGTGCGGGCCGTGCCGGATGGTCTCCCCGATCGTCGACCGGCTCAGCGAGAAGTACCAGGGCAAGGTGGCCTTCGGCAAGATGAACTCCGACGACAACGGGGAGAAGGCCGGCGCGCTCGGCATCATGAGCATTCCCACGCTGCTCTTCTACAAGCAGGGCAAGCTGGTCGACCGCATCGTCGGGGCCTATCCGGAAGAGGTCATCGACGAGCATATCCGCCGGTTGCTCTGACTCCGCCGCCCGGGAAACGGGCGGACGGAACCTGGGGGGGAGCGGACCGCGCCCCCTCTCCTGTCGGAAACTGCATGACCGCCGACGAGTCTCCCTTGGATCCCCAGCTCGCCCGGTACTCCTTCCAGCGCAAGCTCGAGGAGATCGCCCAGGCCCGCGGCCGGGCGACCGAGCTGATCTCGCTCTATGTCCCCCCGGGAAAGCAGATCTCGGATGTCATGGCCTACCTGAGGAACGAGTACGCCCAGAGCTCCAACATCAAGAGCCGGACCACCCGCAAGAACGTCATGTGGGCGATCGACTCGCTCTCCAACCGGGTCCGGGGCTTCAAGGAGCCCCCGCCCCACGGGGTGGCGTTCTTCGTCGGGAGCAAGGCGGTCGGGGCCGACAAGTCGGAGCCGGTGACCTTCATCGTCGAGCCCCCCGAGCCCCTCAACACCTACCTCTACCGGTGCGACTCCACCTTCTTCCTGGAGCCGCTCCGGGGGATGGTGCACGAGCCCGAAAGCTGGGGGCTCATCGTGATGGACCGGGCCGAGGTCACGATCGGCCTGCTCCGCGGCAAGCGCATCGAGACGCTCCGCAATCGGCAGTCCCAGGTCCCCTCCAAGCACGGCCGCGGAGGGCAGTCGGCCCACCGGTTCGAGCGGATGATCGAACACGCCGCCCACGAGTTCTTCGTCCGGATCGCCGAGATCGCCGCCGAGCTCTTCCTCCCGATGAAGGATCAGCTCAAGGGCATCCTGCTCGGCGGGCCGGGCGCCACCAAGGAGTACTTCTACAACGAGCGCTACCTCCATCACGAGCTCCAGCAGAAGGTGGTCGAGCCCCTCTTTGACACCGGATACACCGACGAATACGGCCTCAAGGAGATGGTCGAAAAGGCGACCCAGACCCTCCATGGGCTCGAGCTCACCGAGGAGAAGCGGCTCATCCAGCGGCTCCTGGTCGAGGTCCGCCGGGCCGACCAGGGCCTGGCCGCCTACGGGGAGTCCGAGGTCGAGCGGGCCCTCGAGCTCGGCGCGGTCGACCTGCTGATTGTCTCGGAAGGCCTCAAGAAGCGCCGGTGGCGGTTCCGCTGTTCGAGCTGCGGGGCCGAGTCGGAGCGCATCGGCTCGCCGGAGGCGGCCGAACAGCAGACGGAGCGGGCCTGCGGGAAGTGCAGCCAGCGGGCCGTCAAGCTCGTCGGCAGCGACGACTATGTCGAGGAGCTGTTTGCCCGGGCCGCCCGCAACGGCGGCACGGTCCGGCTCATCTCCACCGAGAGCGACGAGGGCGAGATGCTGCTCAAGGCCTTTGGAGGGATTGCGGCGATCCTCCGCTACCCACTCCCGCGCCGAGCCCGGCCGTCGGACGCACCCGAATCACCCCCGGGCGCACCGACGCCGACCGGGCCGCCCGTCTAGGGCGCCGGAGGCCCGGTCGGGCCGTGGCCTGAAGGATCCGGTGCACCGGGTAGAGGGTATCGGCGTCCGGTCGGATGAGCCGGGGGTGCCGGAGGAGATAGACGAGGTACCTCCCGAGGATCAACGGGAGCCGACGACGGGCGGGCGCACCGGCGAGCGCCCGGAGCACCGCATCAATGCCGGGGGACCGCTCGAGGCGGCGCTGCTCCCGCGCCAGCCAGTCCGCGAGGTCGCCGTACCCCGACTTCCGCGCCTGGGCCACCAACCGGCGGACGGTCCCGGCGCGCGCCACGGTCCGGATCCAGCGCGGATCCCGGGTCGCGCTCTGGGGATGCTGCCGATAGCCGGTCAGCCGTTCCGAGTCCAGGTAGAGGCTTTGGCCGGAGAGCACCGCTTCGACGAACAGGGCGAGATCAAACTGCCGACCGCCGCGCAGGGCGTCGAACCCCGGGCGGTCGAGGATCGCGCGACGCAGCACCATCGTGCTGCTGTTGAACGACCCGTGGATTTCGAGCAGCTGCGGCAACCGTTCCCGGACCTCGGCTCGGGTGAGATGTTGCGGACCGGTCCGGTCGAGGCTCGAGTCCCGGTAGAGTCGACCCCATCGGGTCCAATCGGTGTCGACGCGGCCCCCGGGCGTCACCAGGTAAACCCGGTTGCGGTAGAACCCCACATCGGGATGGCTCCGGAAGGCCTCGACCGCCCGGGAGAGCCGCCGGGCATCGAAGAGATCATCGTCGTCCAGGAAGGCGACCAGGGGGGCTCGGGTGGATCGCGCGGCGTCGATCCAGCGTTCCAACCCGGGCCGGGGATCGAAACGAACCCGGACTCCCCAATCGGCCAACTCGCGTTCCAGCACCGCATCCCGAAAGTTTACGACGGCCACAACCTCCAGGGTCAGCCCGTCCCGGGCCTGCACGAGGGCCGATCGCACGGCGTCACGAAGGAACTGCCTTCGGGAGAAGGCCCCCACCACGACGGCCACGTCGGGGATCGGCCCCGACCGCGAAACGGGCCGAAGGATCCGGGCTCCTGCCGGGACCATCCCGGCCAAGGACACCGGCTCCCCCGGGACTGCCGGACCGACTCCTCCCATCTACGGATGCTCCTTGGTGCGCTCAGTGGGTCCCGGGGTGGCAGGTGGAATGGGGCCCCCTACCAGAGGTCGCGGAGCGGGTCCTCGTCGGGGCTCCCATGGGCTACGTTGGGCGACGGACGAAGGTCGGAGGGCGGGGGTGGGGTGTATTCCGAGGATGGGCGACGCGGGCTCCGGGGCGGCCGGCGACGGACGACCACAAGGGCACCCAGAGCGAGGGCCGCACTCAGGGTCAATGCGATGCCCAGGATCGGGATGATCGAGACGGCCGTCGGGCTTCCGGACCCGAACGGGG
The DNA here is from genome assembly GCA_021791335.1 of Thermoplasmata archaeon. Lineage (GTDB taxonomy): Archaea > Thermoplasmatota > Thermoplasmata > Lutacidiplasmatales > UBA184 > Lutacidiplasma. Next base: position 343 of record JAJYWS010000001.1, on the reverse strand, counting down.
TGACCACCGTCGAGGCCGAGCAGGCGCCCTGCTGGAGGCAGGCCGATGAACTCTCGGCTTGCGGAACCGTCTCGGGCCGGCTCTGCACCTGGTTCTGCGTCACGTTGAGGGAGCTGCTCGAGGCGGTGCCGTTCGCGGCCCCGGCCGCTGTCAGGGGGTTACCCCCGACGAGCGGGTTGGTGGAGTCCAGGTTGTAGATCCACGCCGAGCCGACGAGCCCCACATGGTCCATGGGGCCCCGGCCGGTCGCGACCTCGAGCGCGGAGAGGCGGCTCCAGGCGACGCCCGCCGCGAAGGGCCCCCAGGGCTTCTCCATCTCACCCATGAGGTTGGCTTCCCGGGG
>JAJYWS010000045.1 GCA_021791335.1 Thermoplasmata archaeon | reverse complement strand
TCAGTTCCGCCGGCCCCGCTCCGATTCCAGCAGGGGGAATTTGGTGATCGAGTACTCGGGGACGATCGTCGAGGTGTCGATGACCTCGGGGATCTTGCGGATCGTGTCGGTGACGAAGTCGAGCACCCCGCGCTTTCGGGCGGTCGGATGGTAGAACTCGAGCACCAGGAACACATCCCAGTCCCCGGTCAGGAAGTGCATCTCCTTGACCGGCTCGAGCGCCTGGAGGGTGGCCTGGATCTTGCCGAAGTCGCCCCCGCGCAGCTTGAGGTAGGTGAAGGCCCGGACCACATCGCGGAGCTCGGTCGGCATGATCGCGGCGAGCCGTTCGTCGTTGAACGCCTCGACCCCCTCGAGCCGCTGGCCGTTCGGCCCGATGAGCACCGGAAAGTTCTGGACGTTGCGCAGATGCTCGCTCAAGAGCCGTTCGAGCCGCCCGGTCCGCTCGACATCGACGACCTTGAGCTCGTAGCCGCGGCGTTGGGCGAACTCCTCGACGACCGCGACGCACCGGGCCTGGTCGTCGCTGAGGAAGTAGACCGGGTTGTCCCCCACCGCCTCGCCCGGGTCGGCCCCGCGGGTCTCGCCGGTGCCGGTGCTCAGGACCCCGGTGCCGCCCGAGGCCGTCGGGGAGACCGGCGGGCGGTAGAAGGTTGTGACGGCTTTCTTGGATCGGACGTAGAGGGTGAGTTCGCGGGACTCCGGGGGCATGCCGGCAAGAACGGGGCGGGGCTATTTAATCCATGATGGGCGCCGGCATCGGTCGGGGCCCCGACCACTGGGGGAAAAAGGGAGACGGAAAGGGTTGGACTGAACCCGCCGGGGCGGGATCAGTAGCGCTTGTAGCCGCCGGAGCGCTCTTGGCCGCCGGAGGAGCCGCCGCCGCCCCCGTACCGGGAGCCGCCGCCGCCACCACCGCCGCCGCCACGGTAGCCACCGCCACCGCCGCCGCGGTACCCGCCGCCACCGCCGCCCCCGAAGGACCGGCGCTCGCTCTCGAACTCCTGCTGGCTCATGTCGAGGGACTGGTTGACCTCAGCCAGGGGTTCGGTCGACTTGGTCATGTTCCCGTAGCGCCCGACGTTGAGCCGCATGTGGCCCCGCACCAGGCTGACGTAGCCGTTGTCCACCAGGATGACATCGTCCTTGGCGATCTGGCCGATCTGTTCGTTCCAGAGGGACAGGATGATCGTCGCGGTGTCGTCGCCGATCACCGCTTCGGCCACCTTGCGCGCGTCTCCGTACTTGCCCATGACTTCCTTGGCCTCGCCGACATTCACGACCTTCGCGAGCACGTTCACTTGCTTCGAGCTCGGGGTCAAATCGCGCACTTTCGTTATGGTCTTCTCCATCGGTCGTTCTTCTCCTTCGCGTTTCGCGTCTTCTTTGGGTCGAGGAACGGGTGTCCCCCTCTCGTTTCTCGCAGTTCAACTCGTCGCAAAATTAGGACGGGCGGGCCGCTTGACTCGGGCGAGGTCTTCGGGTTCCTTCATTCGGGTAAGGAAGCCCTCGGTATTTAAGCCCGGGCTCTTCGCGCTAGGCCATCGCACTCCGACGGGGGCTCCGGTCCTAGAGGGGCCGGGGCGGCGTCGTGATGATCCGGGATTCGGCCCAGTCGCGGACCGACTCCCGGGCCGCGCGCTGCCGCTCGTAGAACGCCTCGATCTTCGGGAGGAGCGCCGACTTGCAGTCGCCGCACAGCAGCGCCCCCGATCGGCAGTTCTCGGTCAGGGTGCGGAACTCCTCATCGGTCTCGGCGAACCGGGTGCGCCAGAGGGCCCAGATCGAGCAGATCTCGGGGGTCGCCCCCTCCCGGCGCTGCTCCTCGACGGTCGACCGTCCCCCGGTGAAGGCGTGCCGGATCTTCCGCCGGACGACCGGGATCGGGTCGTTGAGGAAGAGGACGTTGTCGTCCCGATGGCCGGTCGTCGACATCGCCCCCTCCCCGAGGAGGCCCGGCACCATCCGGCTGTGGAGCAGCGCCGGCTTCGGGTAGCCCAACCCCTCGGCGATGTCCCGGGTGACCCTGAAGTGGGGGTCCTGGTCGATCCCGCAGGGGATGAGGCACGGAATGCTCCGCCCTTCCGCCCAGGAGGGGTAGAAGCTCGGCGCGGTCTGGAGGGCCGTGTAGAAGACCAGGCCGATGTTGGTGCTCGGCGGGAAGCCGAAGACCGCCTTGACGGTCGAGTACGGGATCTTCTGGGCGATCCGGATCGCGAGCGGGTAGAGCGCCGCGATCGACCGGGAGTCGAAGAAGACGTGGGTCCGCTCGGGATCGAAGCCCACCGAGAGGATGTCGTAGAGGTTCTCGAGCCCCCAGCGGACCGTCTCCTCCCGGCTGAGCCCCCGGGCCCAGAACTTCTCGTCGTCGGTGATCTGGATGTACATCGGGACCCGGAACTTCTCCTGGATCCACCGGCACAGCTCGAAGGAGACCAGGTGGGAGACGTGGAGGGGTCCGCTCGGGCCCCGACCCGAGTAGAGGAAGAACGGGGTGCCCTTCTCGTACAGGTCGAGGAGCTGCCCCAGATCCCGGTGCGAGTAGTAGATCCCCCGGGCCAGTCCCGGGGGGAGTTCGCTCCCCGCGATCGACCGGATCCGGGCCAGGAGCTCGGAGGTCAGCTCCTGGGTCCCGAACTGGATGCGCAGCCGTTCGTAGTCGATCCGTCCCCGGACCTCGTACGGGGTCACGACGAACTCCTCCTTCTGCTCCCCCACGTACGCCTCCGGTGTGCCGACGCCCCCGGTAGACCCGCCCCGCTAAAAGACCGCGGTGACCGGCCCCGTCCGCCCGCCGGGGGCCGAGGACGGGAGGGCCGGCCCGTGGGGCCCCGGTTTCGCCGTCCTACGAACCGTTAAGTAGGGTACGGTTTTCGGCGCCGCCGTCATGTCCCGCATCCACTCCGGCCACAAGGGGCGCTCCGGTTCCCACCGGCCCTTTCCGGCCCAGAACCCCTCGTGGGTGACCACCACCCGCGAGGAGATCGTGGAGCAGGCCGTCCGCCTGGCCCGGGAGGGCACCTCCGCGGCCCGGACCGGCCAGATCCTGCGCGACGTCCAAGGGATCCCCTCGACCCGGCTCATCACCGGCCGGCGGCTGACCGCCCTCCTCCGGGAGAACGGGGTCGCTCCGGAGATCCCCGAGGACCTCCAGGCGCTCCTGAAGCGCGTCGTCCACCTCCAGCACCACCTGGCCCAGAACCCCAAGGATCTCTCGAACCAGCGGGGCCTGAGCCTCATGGAGTCGCGGATCCGTCGGCTGGCCCGCTACTACCGGCAGCACCAGCGTCTACCGGAGACCTGGCGGTACTCTTCCGAGAGCGCCGCGCTCCAGGTGGAGTGATGCCTTCGGGCCCCGAGAGCTTCGTCTCCAATCCCCAGTACGGCGCGGAGTTCTCGAAGGCCCGGGAACTGCTCCTCGCCCACCCCGGCCGCTGGCGCATCATCTACCACTACGACGGGGACGGGATCGCCGCCGCCTCGTCGGCGCTTCGGGCGCTCGGTCGGCTCGGCTACCCGGCCCAGGCGACCCCGCTGTTGGGGGTCGAGCGATCCCGGATCGATGAGCTCCTGAAGGCGACCCGGGGCCCGGTGCTCGTCGTCGACACGGGGGCGAGTTGGCTCGACCGGTTCGCCGAACATCCCCATCCCGTCATCGTCCTCGACCACCATACCTATCCGGGCCACCCCACCCCGCCCGCCCTCCCGCCCCACGTGGCGTTCGTCGACCCGCTCGACTGGGGGGTCGACGGCATGAGCGAGCTGTGCGCTTCGACCCTCACCTGGCTCTACACGGTCTTTCTCGATCCCATCAACTGGGACAACGCCCCCTGGGGCCTTTCCGGGGCGATCTCCGACCGTCAGCATGTCGGCGGTTTCCGGGGCCTCAACCTCCAGCTCCTGCGCGAGGCCGAGCAGCGCTCGCTGGTGGTCAGCGCCCCGGGCCTCGCGCTGCGCGGACCGACCCTCGCGGACGCCCTCACCCAGAGCATCGATCCGTACCTGGCGGGGATCGCCGGCCGTCCGGAGGAAGCCCGCGGTTTCCTCCGGGCCCTCGGGCTCGATCCGACCCGCGCCCCGGGCGATCTCCCCCCGGCGGAGGTCCGTACCCTCGCCGACGCCCTCCGCGCCCGGCTCGCCCCCCGGGGCGTGGCGCCGGAGCTCCTCCGCAGCCTCGATGGGCCCCGCTACCTCCTCCCCTCCCTCGGACAGGACGCCGAGGAGCTCGCCAACCTTCAGAACGCGGCGGGCCGGGCCGAGGTGCCGGAGATCGGCATCGCGCTCGCGCTCGGGGATCCGGCGGCGCTCGAGGAGGCGCGGCGCGCGGAGGCCGCCTGGAGGACCGGGCTCCTCCAGGGGCTCCGCCGGGTGGAGGACGAGGGGGTAAATCCGATGACGGCCTTACAGTGGTTCGTGAGCCCCGACACCACCCTCGCCGGGACCCAGGCCGGCATGGCGATGAGCTACCTGTTGGACCCCCTTCGGCCGGTCCTGGTCTTCTCGCCCGGTGCGGGATCGGTCAAGGTCTCGGCCCGGGGCACCCACGCCCAGGTCGCCCGAGGGCTCGACCTCGCCGAGGCGCTCCGGGAGGCCGCCCGGGCGGTCGGCGGGGAGGGGGGAGGCCACCGGATCGCGAGCGGCGCCACGCTCCCGCCCGGGACCGAGGAGCGGTTTCGGGTGGAGGTCGACCGTCGGATCGCCGCCCAGTTCGCCCGGCCGGAGGCTCCGGCATGAGCGGGGCGCCGCCGGCCGAAGCGGCACCCCCGGAACGGATCCGGGACCTCCCGCTGGAGCGGGAGATGCACCGGTCCTACCTCGACTACGCGATGAGCGTCATCGTCGGGCGGGCGCTGCCCGAGGGCCGCGATGGGCTGAAACCGGTCCAGCGCCGGATCCTCTGGTCGATGTGGGAGTCGGGAGCGACCCACGACAAGCCCTACCGCAAGAGCGCCCGGACGGTGGGGGATGTCCTCGGCAAGTACCATCCCCACGGCGAGATCGCCGTGTACGATGCGCTCGTCCGGATGGCCCAGCCGTTCAGCCTCCGCTACCCGCTCATCGACGGGCAGGGCAACTTCGGGTCGATCGACGGCGACTCCCCGGCGGCGATGCGCTACACCGAGGCCCGGCTCAGCCCGTTCGCCGAGGAGATGCTCACCGACATCGAGAAGGAGACCGTCGACTGGACGGAGAACTTCGACGGCTCGCTCAAGGAGCCGCTCCTCGTTCCGTCGCGGATCCCGAACCTGCTGGTCAACGGCTCGGCCGGCATCGCGGTCGGGATGGCCACCAACATGCCGCCCCACAACCTGGGCGAGGTGGTCGACGCGCTTGAGCTGCTCCTCGAGCGGCCCGAGGCGACCCTCGATGAGGTGCTGACGGTCCTGCCGGGACCGGACTTCCCCACCGGGGGGTTCCTCTCCCGGGAGGGCATCCGGGAGGTCTACGCGACCGGCCGGGGGCTGCTCCACCTGAGGGGCGCCGCGGAGGCGCGGGAGCGCGACGGGCGGGACGAGGTGGTCATCACCGAGATCCCCTACGAGGTCAACAAGGTCGGGCTCCTCGAGCTCATCGCCGATCTGGTCAAATCGAAGCGGCTCGACGGGGTGGTCGATCTCCGGGACGAGTCGGACCGTCACGGCACGAGCGTCGTCCTCGAGCTTCGCCGGGACGTCCCGGCCGAGATCGTCATGAACCGGCTCTACGAGCACACCCCGCTCGAGACCAGCTTCGGGGTGATCAACCTCTGCCTGGTCGACGGGCGTCCCCGGACCCTGCCGCTCCTCGACCTCCTCAAGCTCCACCTTCAGCACCGCCGGGAGACGATCACCCGGCGGACCCGGTTCGACCTCCGCAAGGCCGAGGAACGCCGGCACCTCCTCGAGGGGTTCCTGATCGCGATCGACCACATCGACGAGGTCATCAAGGTGATCCGGCGGTCGCCGGACATCCCGTCGGCCGAGACGGCGCTGATGGGCCGGTTCCTCCTCTCGACCGAGCAGGCGAAGGCGATCCTCGACATGCGGCTCTCCCGGCTCACCGGGCTCGAACGGGCGGCCGTCCTCAAGGAGAAGGAGGAGAAGGAGGCGCTGATCCGGGAGCTCAAGGCGATCCTGGAGTCGCCCCACGAGCTCGACCGGCACATCTCGACCGAGCTCGCGGCCGTGAAGGCGCGCTTCGCCGATCCGCGGCGGACCCGGATCGTCCCCGGATTCACCGCCCGCACCCTCGAGGACCTGATCCCGGACGCCGATGCCGTGGTCCTGGTCACCCGCGACGGCTACATCAAGCGCCAGCCCCTCGACCAGTACCGCCGGCAGCGCCGGGGCGGCCGCGGCCTCTCCCAGATCGAGACCAAGGAGGAGGACCTCGTGATCCGGACCTTCGTGAGCCGGACCCACGACCACCTGCTCTTCTTCACGAACCAGGGCCGGGTCTACCTCCTCAAGACCTACGAGCTGCCCGAGGGGAGCCGGCACACCAAGGGCAAGGCGATCATCAACCTCCTGCCGAAGCTCAAGGAAGGGGAGAAGATCCGCACCCTCCTTTCGGTCCGGGACCTCGAGCAGGACGGGTCGCTCCTCTTCGCCACCCGGCACGGGCTCGTCAAGCGGACCCGGCTCGACCAGTTCCAGAACATCCGGACCTCGGGCATCCAGGCGATCCTCCTCGAGGAGGGCGACGAGCTGGTCGACGTCGCGCTCGTCGGCGACGAGCGCTCCGAGGTGGTCCTCGCGACGCACGCGGGCCAGGCGGTCCGCTTCCCCCTCTCCGAGGTCCGCCCGACCGGCCGCGCGACCTTCGGGGTCATCGGGATCCGGCTCTCCGAGGCGGACGACGACGGGGTCGTGGCCCTCGCCCCGGTGAGCGACCGGTTCCCCGACCTGCTCACCCTCACCACCACGGGCTACGGGAAGCGCAGCCCGACCGACGACTACCGGGAGACCCGGCGGGGCGCGAAGGGGGTCCGGACGATCCGGACCGGGGGCCGGAACGGCGCGGTCGTCGCGGTGCTGCCGACCACCGATGCCTCCGAGATCCTGGTCACGACCGAGCGCGGCATCACGATCCGGCTCGCGGCCGCCGGGATCCGCTCCCAGGCCCGCAACACCCTCGGCGTCCGGATCATCCGCCTGGACGACGGCGATGCGGTCCGCGACGCGGTCACCCTCCCGAACGACCCCGACGCGGCGGCCGCCCCGACCGCGGGCGGCGGCGAGCCCCCCGCGGACGGGGACGAGGAGGAGGATCGGGATGTTCCGGCGTCCCCGACGTCGCCCCCGTGAGACGATCAAGAAGTGCCCGGAGTGCGGCTCGATCCACGTGATCTTCGAGGCCGGCCTCATCACCGGGCAGCGCTACCACTGCCTCGACTGCAACTACATCGGCGCCTTCATCGTCGAGGAGTACCTCCCCGACGGGACCGGGACGGATCCGCCCCCGGGCTGAGCGGGACCGCCCGGCGCCCTAG
>JAJYWS010000043.1 GCA_021791335.1 Thermoplasmata archaeon | reverse complement strand
AGGGGCCGGGATCGAACTGGGCGTCCGGCCCGGGGGTCGGTCCGTGAATGACCGGGGGTTCGGGACGCCGGGGGAGGTGCGGATGAGCGGGGATCCGGCCCGACCCTACAGGTTAAGAGCGCCGGCGGTACTGGACGAGCGGGGGAGCTGTGTATCGGCTGAGAGGACGAGCCCGCCTCGTCGACCCCAGGAACCTGATCGGGGTAATGCCCGCGAAGGGACGAAAATGGAGCAGCTAAGAGTTCTCTCAACCGATCGGCGCGCGGGGTGAGCGGTTCGTCCCCCTCGGGAGCCCCCCGGCGGCCGGTCTGGCGCGCCGGACGGACGGGCCGGTGGGTGCTCGCTCTCGGTATCTCGGTCGCGGTCGTCCTGGCCGGAGTCGGTCTCTTCATTGCGCTCACTCCGGGAGGGGGCGGGAGCTGCCCGTCCCGGTTCGGGAGCGGGGGAACCCCGATCACGGTGTACACCTACTCGAGCTTCCTCGGGGGCCCCTGCAACACCGCGGCCCTCGAGTCGGTCTTCGGAAGCTTCGCTCAGGCCCATCGGGCCACCGTCACCCTGGTGGAGCCCGCCGGCACCCTGCTGGCCGCGCTGGCCCAACCGATCGGGCCGGCGGCGGATGTGGTCATCGGCCTCGACGAGGTCACCGCGACGACCGCCCTTCGGGCCGGCCTCATCGTACCTTACCGCAGCCCGGCCCTCGCCGATATGGTGCCCGGCCTCGCGACGGAACTCTCATCGGACGCCGCCGCCACCCCCTACGAGTACGGCTACCTCGGCATCGACTACAACACGACGTTCAACGCCGCCCTCGGGGGGGCCGCCGCCCACCTGAGCCTGCCGGCGATCGCCGACCAGCTCCGGTGGGCGCAAAACTTCCTCTACGAGAACCCGACGACCTCGATCGTCGGGGAGGAGTTCCTCGTGAGCGAGATCGCCTACTACCAGTCGGTCCTCCATCAACCCTGGCAGCCGTTCTGGAATGCGACCCTGCCGGTCGCTCCCCAGGCGACCGACTGGCAGGACGCCTTCAACGAGTTCAGCGGCCCCGCGGGAGCCCCGGGGTTCGTCGTGAGCTACACCACCGATCCCGCCTACGCCGCCTTCTCGGGGACGCCGGGGGTGTACAACTCGACCGCCCCGTGGTGGAACGGGACCGCCTACGGCTGGCGGACGATCTACGGTGCGGCGGTGGTCCACGGGAGCCCCCACCCGGCCCTCGACGAAGCGCTCATCAACTGGCTCCTCTCGCCGACGGTCCAGTCGCTCCTCCCGACCAACGAGTGGGAGTATCCGGCGAACGCGACCGTGCCGGTGCCGTCCGTCTTCGGGTACGCCGAACCCCCGGGATCGATCACGCCCCTCAACGGAGCGCTGCCCCCGACTGAGGTGGCGAGCGAGCTGCCCGGCTGGCTCGCCGAATGGCAGGCGCTCGCCCAACGCTGGGGCTAGCCGATGACCCCCCGATGGCTCGCCGTGGGGGCGACGCTCCCGCTCCTCGGATTCCTGTTGGCCTTCGTCGTCGTGCCGGTCTCGGGCATCGTCGCCTCGGCGTTTCCGGCCGCCGGGACACTCTCCGGCTGGGCGACCCTGTTCGCGGACCCCCTGAATCGGGATGCGCTCGGGAACTCCCTCGTCCAGGGAGGGCTGTCGGCCGGGGCGTCGGTGCTGGTCGGCTACCCGGTCGGGGTCTTCCTCGGGCGGTACGACTGGCCCGGTCGGCGGCTCCTGCGGTCGCTCCTGCTCCTCCCGTTCCTCCTGCCCAGCCTATTGGTCGTGCTCGGCGTCGCCGATCTCCTCGGCCCCGGCGGGCTCCTCGTCGGGCCGTTCCCCGGATTGGGGGTCTTCGGCCACGGTCTCGGCGGGATCGTGGTGGTCAACGTCGCCTTCAACGCCCCGATGGTCGCGCTCTTCACCGCGGTGGGGGCCGAGAGCGCCTCCGCGCCGCTCGAGGAGTCGCTCGCTTCGCTGGGGGCGTCGCCCGGGCGGGTGTACCGGGAGGTCTGGGGTCCCCCCTCCTGGTGGGGCGCCCTCGCGGGAGCGCTGCTGGCCTTCCTCTTCTCCGCGCTCGCCTTTGCCGCGCCCCTGCTGCTCGCCGGTCCGGCCCAGTACACGCTCGAGGACCGGATCTGGTCGCTCGACCAGATCCTGCTGAACCCCCACGGAGCGGCCCTGCTCGCCACATTGACGCTGGCCTTCCTCGCCGTGCCGACCGCGGCGTACCTCGCCGTGCTCCCCCGACTCGCCGCGAGCGGGAGCCGATCGGCGCCCCGGCTGGGCCGACGCACGGCCTCGCCGATCGCGGTGCTGCTCGCGGGGATCTGTGCGGTGTTCGCGACCGCCGAGCTCCTGCTGGTCGGCGCCGTCCTCTACCGCACGGTCGAACCGGCGGGCGGCCGACCCTGGGGCGCCGCCTGGGGCCTGCTCCTGGGGCCCGAGACCACCCGGGCACTGGGCCTCCCGATCTCGGGCGCGGCACTGAACACCCTCGCCTTCGCCGCCGCGGCAGCGGCGATCGCCCTGGGGCTCGCGCTCGGCTTCGTCTTCGCCCGGAGCCTCCGACCGGGTCGGCCGGGCCTCCTGACGGCCCTCACGCTGCTCCCGCTGCTGATCTCCCCGGTGATGCTGGCGTTCGCGCTCGCGGAGGTCTGGGAGCCGCTGCTGGGGGGCCCCCGGGAAGCGTGGATCCTGATCGTCGTGAGCCAGGCGACGCTGGGGCTTCCGTTTGTCGTCCAAAGCCTATCGGTGCCGCTCGAGGGCCTGTCCGCCGCCCCCCGGGAGGCGGCCCGGACGCTCGGGGCCGGTCCGTGGACGGCGTTCACCGACGTCGACCTTCCCCGGCTGGGCCGCGGGCTGACCGTGGCCGGTCTCTTCGCCTTCGCCTTCGGTCTCGGGGAGTTCACCGCCACCTACTTCCTCGTGACCCCCTCGTTCACCACGCTGACGGTCGCCGTCTACCGGTTGCAGGGGGTCCGGCTGCCCGGGGTGGCCGACGCGGCCGCCGGCCTCCTATTGGTCGTGAGCGCCGTTGCGATCGTCTTGTCGGCCCTGGGAGGAACCCGTGTCCGGTTCTGAACCGCCGCCGGCGCTCGACCTGCGCGGGCTCCGGGTGTCGTACCGAAACCGGCCGGTGCTCCGGGGGATCGATCTTACGGTGGGGGCCGGGGAGTTCGTGGTCCTCATGGGACCCAACGGGAGCGGGAAGTCGACCCTCCTGCGGGCGGTGGTCGGCCTCGAGGGGACCGATGCGGGCGCCGTCCGGGTCTTCGGCCAGGAGGTGGGGCGCCTCCCCCCGCACCGCCGCGGCGTGGTGCTGATGGGCCAGGAGCCCGGCCTCTTCGCCCGGCGAAGCGTCTTCGCCAACATCGCGTATGCCGCGGGGATCCGGGGGGCTCCCGAAGCCGAGGTCCGGAGCCAGGTCGGTCGGCTCGCCGATCGGCTCGGGATCACCCACCTCCTGGACCGCCGACCGGAGGAGATCTCGGGCGGCGAGCGCCAACGGGTGGCGCTCGCCCGTGCCTTGGCGGCCCGGCCCCGGGTCCTGCTGCTCGACGAACCGTTCAGCGCGCTCGACGTGACGATCCGGGCCGACCTCATGGCCGACTTCCGTTCGGCGCTCGCGTCGGCCGGTGTCGCCGGGCTCCACGTGACCCACGACCGGGCCGAAGGGTTGTTTCTCGGGGATCGGGTGGCGCTCCTGTTCGACGGCCGGCTCGAGTCGGTCGGCCCGCCCCGCGAGGTCTTCGACCGACCGTCGAGCCCGCGGGCGGCCCGATTCCTCGGCTACAATGTGATCCGGGACGGGGGCCGATGGCGGGCGGTCGCGCCTCGGAATGCCGGCTTCGCCGCCGGCTCCCCCGACGGGCGACGGGGACAGGTCGTGGCAGCGGGATCGGTCGGCGCCGTGGGGCGGCTCGTCGTGCAGCTCGAATCGGGGGAGCGGATCGAGATCGAGACCCCCCGGACCGCTCCGCTACCGGCGCCCGGAACCTGGGGGTCGATCCGCTGGTCGGACGCGATCGACCTGCCGGATCCCTCCGCCGAGGGTTCGCCCTGAACCTGCCGGGACGGACGCCCGGGGTCACGCCTCCTTCCGGGGCGCCCGGGGGCCGTCCTTCAGCCGCTGGATCAGGCCGTGAAGGAGGTGGTCCAGTTCGTCGGACTCACCCGCCGGCCGACCGGCCCACAGCTCGGTGCTGACGGTCGCCAACGCCGCCCGGGCCTCGCGGAGCGCGCTGAGTCCAAGGCCGGTCGGGTCGACCCGCTTGGTCCGCCGGTCGTGCTCGTCGGGTCGGCGCACCACGAGTCCGCGCTGCTCAAGGTCGTCGATCAGCCGTACCGTCACGGCCACCGTGGTCCGGAGCTCGCGGGCGAGTTGGCTCACCGGAGGATGGTGGTGGGCCGCTCGGCGCAGGGCCTGAAAATCGGTCCAACTCAACCCGACGGGCCGCAGCCCCTCCGATAGCGCTTCCCGGAGCAGCCGGTCGGCCGTCGCCAGGCAGGCGGAGAGATCGTCGTCGTCGGGGGTCCCGCCTTCGACCATCACCGGGTCCCCGAATGGCGCCCCGCAGAAAGTCCTTTGCGGTGCATCGGTCAACGAGGGGGAGGGCCGCTCCCCGTCGCCCGGGCCCGGATCCGCCCGCCCCGAAGGCAAAGAGCCCATAAGGTCGGGCGGGATTCTCGGCCCATGACCTCCCGGGATCCCTTGGGCCTCCGTCGAACCGAACCGCTCGGAGCCGCGCCGGTGACCTTCTGGGATCCGACCCGGCTCGCCGGGGTCGATCCGGCCCGATGGGCCCGGCGCCCCCGCACGGTCCAGGTGCTCCTCGAGAACTTCTGCCGCAACGTGACGGATGAGACCGACCGTGACACCCTGGTGGCACTCGCCAATGGGGAGGCGATCCCACCCGAGACGGAGTTCGCCTTCTTTCCGTCCCGCGTCCTCCTCCAGGATTTCACCGGGGTACCCGTGCTGGTCGACCTGGCGATGCTCCGCGACGCCGCGGTCCGAGCGGGAAGGCCCCCGGCGTCGGTGAACCCCCAGGTCCCGGTCGATCTGGTGGTCGACCATTCCGTGCAGGTCGACAGCTTCGGTTCGAAGCAGTCGCTGCAGATCAACCTGGACCGGGAGTACGAGCGCAACGGGGAGCGGTACCGGTTTCTCCGATGGGCCCGCGAGTCGTTCGACCGGCTGCGGATCGTCCCGCCGGGCAACGGGATCGTGCACCAGATCAACCTCGAGCATCTCGCGGCGGTCGTGACCGAGCGGGACGTCGCGGGGGAGCGTCAGGTGTTCCCGGACACGCTCATCGGGACCGACTCCCACACGACGATGGTCAACGGGGTCTCGGTCCTCGGCTGGGGGGTCGGGGGCATCGAGGCCGAAGCGGTCATGCTCGGGGAGCCCTACTTCCTGAACCGTCCCGAGGTGGTCGGCGTCGAGCTGGTCGGGGACCTTCCCGAGGGGGCGACGGCGACCGATCTGGTCCTGACGGTGACCCACCGGCTGAGGCAGAAGGGGGTCGTCGATCGGTTCGTTGAGTTCGTCGGGCCGGGGGTCGCCGCCCTTGCCGTGCCCGACCGGGCGACGATCTCCAACATGTGCCCCGAGTACGGGGCCACCTCGGCGCTCTTCCCGATCGACGAGGCGGTCGTGGCGTACCTGCGCGGCACCGGCCGATCCGAGGAGGTGGTGCGTCGGGTCGAGGCGTATGCCCGCCGCCTCGGGATCTGGGGTTCCCGGCCGGCCGATGCGGTCGACTTCGACGACCGGATCACCATCAACCTGGGCGACGTGGTGCCGACGATCGCCGGGCCGAAGAATCCGGAGGAGAGCCTCGCGCTCCCCGAGGTGCCCGCCTCGTTCCGGGCCTCGCTCGCCGCCTACCGGGCCGGTCGATCCCGAGCGGCCCCCCCGAACGGGGGCCGGGCGTATCCCTCCGACGACACGCTCCAGTCGATCGGCACCCCGCGCCCTTCCGCCGGCGGAGGCTGGACCGGTCCCCTCCCCGAGGCGGCGGTGGTGATCGCCGCGATCACGAGCTGTACGAACACTTCCAACCCCCAGGTGATGGTCGGGGCAGGACTCCTCGCCCGGAAGGCCCGGGCCCTCGGTCTGCGGGTGCCCCCCTACGTCAAGACCTCGCTCGCGCCGGGGTCGAAGGTCGTCACCGCCTACCTTGAGAAGGCCGGCCTCACGGCCGATCTGGATGCCCTCGGATTCGAGCTGGTCGGCTACGGCTGCACGACCTGTATCGGCAACTCCGGCCCGCTGCCGGAGGCGGTCGCCCGGGCGATCCTCGACCAGGACGCCTATGTGGCGGCGGTGCTGAGCGGCAACCGCAACTTCGAGGCCCGGATCCACAACCTCGTGCGGGCCAACTACCTGGCGAGCCCGATGCTGGTCGTGGCCTACGCGCTCGCGGGCCGGATGGACATCGACCTGACCCGGGACCCGATCGGGACCGGCTCGGACGGTCGGTCGGTCTACCTGAAGGACCTCTGGCCCGCCGCGAGGGAGATCCGGTCGGTCCTCGAGGGCGCCCTCGATCCCCGGATGTTTGTGGAGAAGTACCGATCCATCGAGGTCGGCGACGCCCACTGGGAGTCGCTCGCCGCCCCGCCTCCGGGCGAATATGCCTGGGATGCACGATCGAGCTATCTCGCCCGACCCCCGTTCCTGGATCTGCCCGCGCCCTGGCGACCCCGGGGCGGCCGACTGGTCGAAGGCGCCCGGGCCCTCGCCGCCTTCGGGGACCGGATCTCGACCGACCACATCAGCCCGGCCGGGGAGATCGCGCCCGACTCGCCGGCCGGCCGCTTTCTCAAGAGCCGGGGGGTTCCCCCCACCGAGTTCAACACGTACGGATCCCGCCGGGGCCACCACGAGGTGATGGTCCGGGGCACCTTCGCGAATGTCCGGCTCCGCAACCAGCTCGCCGCCCCCCAGGAGGGCGGGGTCACCCGCCACCAACCCTCCGGGGAGCTGCTCTCGATCTTCGACGCCGCCGAGCGCTACCGGCAGGCCGGGACTCCGCTCCTGGTCCTCGCCGGGAAGAGCTACGGGCAGGGCAGCTCGAGGGACTGGGCGGCCAAGGGGCCGCGGCTCCTGGGCGTCGGGGCGGTGATCGCCGAGAGCTTCGAGCGGATCCACCGGAGCAACCTGGTCGATATGGGCGTCCTCCCGCTGCTCTTCGAGACGGGGACCGGTTGGAACGCCCTCGGCCTCACCGGCCGTGAGCGGTTCGACCTGAGCGTATCCCCCCCCGGGGATCTCCGACCGTCGGGGACGGTCGAGGTCGTCGCCTCCCCGGAGACCGGGACGCCGATCCGCTTCCGAGCGACAGTGGCCCTCCACTCGGCGACCGAGCTGAGGTACTATGAGGCGGGGGGTGTCCTGCCGTACGTGATGGGCCAGCGCTACCTCAGGGAACCCTCGGCTCGCTGAGGACCGACCCGGGGCCCGAGCGGGACCGGCCCGCTCCGAGGCCGCGGACGGGAGTCCGGGCCGGGCGCGGGGCCCAGAGCCGTAGCGCGGTCCCGGCGCCTCCGATCCAGAGCAGGGCGTAGATGAGCAGGTAGAGCGGCATCGGCCCGACGTCCGTCCCACCGGGCATCCCGAACGTCTGGCCCCACTGGGTGACCAGGAGGAGAACGGTGAAGCCGGTCCCGACGATCAGCGCCGGCCGAACCGCAACCCCCGAAAGGAACGCGGCCGCAAGGAACGCCGTGATGCCCGCGGTCAAGAGGGCGAAGAGGCCCGCATGGGCTGCCGCGAACCCGGTGAGCGCCGCCCCGCCGAGGATGGCCGGCGTGCTCGGTCCGTACGAGAGGACCGTGGCGCCGAAGGTCGGGAAGAACTGGTTCGCCGGATCGAGGATGA
>JAJYWS010000035.1 GCA_021791335.1 Thermoplasmata archaeon | reverse complement strand
AGCTACGGACGCTTTAGGCTCAATAATAATGAGCACCACTCGGGCCGCGGGTATTACCGCGGCGGCTGGCACCCGTCTTACCCGGCCCTTACTTCTCGAGCTTTTTAGGCTCGAGAACAGCCTACACTTAAAGCGTAGGCACTTGGAGTTCCCCCATCGTGATTTCCCACATTGTGGAGGTTTCGCGCCTGCTGCGTCCCGTAGGACCTGGATTCGTGTCTCAGAATCCATCTCCGGGCGACTTCTCCCAAAGCCCGTACCCGTCTTCGGCTAGGGGGTCCGTGACACCCCCTACAACCTGATAGGCCGCAGACCCATCCTCAAGCCCCGGAGGATTTCGACCTGGGAGCCTTCCATCATCTCAGGTCTATCGGGTATTAGCCCCAGTTTCCCGGGAATATCCCCGTCTTGAGGGCAGATTGTCCGCGTGTTACTGAGCAGTGCGCCGAGGGCTTACCCCTCTCGACTCGCATGGCTTAAGCGAACTCCAATAGCGGTGCCCGCCGGCAGGATCAACCGGATTTGTGCACACGATCGAAATCGGTGCGGAATACATGTCAAGGTCGAGACCGTTTGCTCGCTGGCTGGCGGAATTGCTCTTCGCTCTAGATTGAGCTATTCGCGATTGCTTCTCGCATCTTCCCCTGTCGGACCCGAGAGGTCACTCCCCGTCTCCGGGGAGGGGTTCTCGGGGCCCCACGGCCCATCGGGCCACCTGTGGCGTCGCCTTGGAAAGAGACCGGTTCACGGATCCCCGGCCCGCCGTGGCGGCGTCGCGCACCCCTCCCACCGAGGTGGCAGGGGCGAGCGGGGGCGGCCAGTGAGGGGACCTATTTAACGGGCGCGACCGGCCCCTCCCTCCGAGGCGAGCCGGGTCCGCCCGCGGGGTCCCCCCATCGGGCCTCAGGCCGGGCGACCACCTTCGACCCGGTGGATCGCGAGGGGCAGTTCCAGCAGGGAGGTGATCTCGGGAGGATCCTCGCCGAATCCGGTCCCGTTGCGGTGGAGCCAGATCGAGTGGAGACCGGCCCGGGCGGCCGCCCGGGCATCGGTCTCGGGGAGGTTGCCGACGTAGAACGCCGACGGGCCGGGCACGCCGGCGAGCTCGAGGGCGCGGTGAAAGATCGCCGGATGGGGTTTGCGGATCCCCTCGGTGCCCGAGCTCACGATCGGATCGAACCGGCCCTCGAGGTCGGCGTTGCGCAGGATCTCACGGACCCGGTCGGAACTCTCCGAGTTGGAGATGATCCCCAGACGGCGTCGCTGCCGGGACAGGGTGTCCAGGCACCGACGGACGTCGGAAAAGAGCGGATAGGCGCAGGGGCCCTCGCGCAGGGTCGCGCAGAACCGTTCGGCGACCCCCGGAGGCAGGGCGACCCCGGTCGCCCGGGAAAGGGTCTCCCTCCAGAAGTCATGGAAGCCCATCTGCGGCTCCCGGTCGGCGATCTCCTCGACCTCGGCGAAGGCGCGCGCGATCTCCTCGACGGGGGCGTCCAGACGGAGGCGGGCCGCGGCGTCGCTCCAACGCGCGAAGTCCCGCTCATCGACGAGCGTGCCCCCGAGGTCGAAGAAGACGGTGGTGATCCGCGGCCTCCGACGAGCCATTGACCCTGCCCGAGGCTAGGCGGCGACGCTGAATTAACCTTGACCGGGGGGCCCGGGCGTCGTCCCGGCCGCCGCGACGCCGGCCGGTGGGCCCGGGTGGGGGGAGACCGAACGGGCCTGCCCGTCGACCCACCGAAGCAGCTCCTTCGGGGAGCGCAGGATGACTTCGGCCCCCTGGAGGGCCAGGGCGGCCCGATCCGATCCCGGGGCCCAGCCGGCGCCCACGGGCCGGACCCCGGCCGCCCGGGCGATGGTCATGTCCGACGGCTGGTCCCCGACGTACGCGATCCCCGGGATCGGGACCTCGAGTCGGTCCGCCGCCCGGGCGAGATTCTCCCGTTTGAACCCCCCCTCGATCCCGCCATGGAAGACCGGGCCGGCGAGATCGCTCACGCCGGTCGCCTCCAAGGTCCAGCGGGCCGTCTCCGCCCCCTTGCCGGTGACCACCGCCCGCCGGAGGCCCCGTTGGTGGAGCCCCCGGAGGAGCTCGGGGACGCCCTCGAAGAGGGTCACCCGACGACGGTGATCGGCCCGGTAGATCTCCCAGAAGCGATCGTAGGCGGCCGCGTGGTCGGCCGAGCCGACCAACGAGCGGATCACGCCGGACTCGGACGGGCCGAAGCGGGCCCGGACCTCGGCCTCGGACACCGATCGACCGGTCGTCGCCCGGCAGGCTTCGGCGATCGCCGAGACGCAGAAGGCCAGGCTGTCGACCAGCGTCCCGTCGAGATCGAAGAGGACGGCCCGGACCGGGCGACGGAGGGGGTTCGGAGCGCTCACGCCACGCTGACCGAGACGATGTCGGTGTGCCGGAGAAGGATCGACCGGGCGATCTTGAGGTTCTTTCCGGAGGTGCCGATGGCCCGGGCCTTCCAGGCCGGGTCGACCGAGACCGTCGCGTGCTGGCCCCGGCCCTTCGGCTCGAGCCGGACCCCGACCGGATGGTAGAGGTAGAAGGTGTTGAGCACCAGCTGAGTGGGCTCCGAGGAGTACTCGACGACCTGGATCTCCTTCTTCATGAGCCCCTTGAGCCGATCGACCAGCACCCCTCCCGGGCCGACCGCCTTGGGGATCTCCCCCGGTTCGACGAGGTAGACCAGCTTGCCTTCCGACTCGAAGCAGTCCTTCACGCGGGCGCCGGTCCGCTCCTCGAAGAGCCGGATGTAGCCGAGCGTCTCGGTGTCGAAGGTGAGGTCGGTCATCCGGGGCGGCCCGCCCACCCCTAGGCCGGCTCCAAGGTCAGGATCGCGCTGGATCCCGGATCCAGGATCGCGAGGGCGCTGATCGGGTACGGCCGGCCGCACGCCTGACCGAGCTCGACCGCGGTGCCCTCGTAGTGGTAGACGGGCACGTTCCGGAACCGGCGCTCCTGGCGGAGTTCGGTGTCCGGGCAGGTCCGCGAGACGATCAGGAGCCGGGCCTTCTGGTCCTCGACACAGGCGCGGGTCTCATTGAGGCCGAGCCGGACGGTCCCGGTCTCGAGGGCGACCTTGAGCGCATGGGCGAGATCCATCTACGCCACCTCCGTCGGGGCCGACGCGGCGCGCACGGGCCGGTAGACCAGGTTGACGGCCCCGGTGCCCAGGGTGATCGGCTGGCCGACGATGATGTTCTCGGCCACGCCCTTGAGCTCGTCGACCTCCCCGATGATCGCCGCCCTCAAGAGGTGGGCGGCGGTGATCTCGAAGGCGGCGCGGGCGAGCACGCTGGTCTTCTTGCCGGAGATCCCGTGGCGGCCGATCGCCCGTACGTCCCCTTCGTTGGTCATCATATCGGAGACCAGCATGAGGTGGCGGAGATCGACCCCGAGCCCCTGCTCGGCCAGGGTCCGGTTCGCCTCGAGGATCAGGGCCGCCCGGGCCGCCTCGACCCCCAGGACCCGGTAGATCTCGAAGACCGAGTTGGTCGTCGTACGGGAGGCGTCGACCCCCGGGATCGACAGGACGCCGTCCAGGTTGGACCCTTCGGTGTAGATCACGTACTCCTCCGACTCCTTCTTGATGAGGGCGCGTTTGATGCCGGGCACCCCCTTGATCCGGACCGCCTTCGCCGCTTCGCTCGCGAGGAGCAGCTGCTTGAACGGCATCTCCTCGACCGACTCCTCCTTCTTGCTCTTCACGGCCCCGGCGACCATCTCCTTGGCGCGGATCTCGAAGCTGCGGCCCTCCCCCGAACCGGTGCCCGACCGCATCTCAAAGAGCCGGACGTCGAGACTCGCCCGCAGGGCCTGCTCCATCTCGTCCCGCGTCACGCCCCGGGCGCGCATCAGCGCGGGCTGGGGGGCGACGACGACCTTGAGCTCCTCGACCACCGTGCCGACGGTCGCCACGTCCGGGACATTGGTGACCTCGATGCGGAGCGCGATCCGCTGGACCGCCTCCCGTTCGCTCTTCACCTTGGGATCGACGTACACGGTCATCATCGGGGTCGACGGCACGCGTCGGGCGTCGACCAGTTCGATGAGTCTCGGCAGGCCGAGCGTGACGTTCATCTCGGCCACCCCGGCGTAGTGGAATGTCCGCAGCGTCATCTGGGTTCCCGGTTCCCCGATCGACTGGGCGGCCAGGATCCCCACCGACTCGTAGGGGTCGACCTCGGCGCGCTGGAACTTCCGGGCGACCTCCTGGACGACCCGGGTGACCTCGTTCGCCGTCAGCTTGAGCCGGCGCAGCCGGCCCGCGAGGGTGGCCACCACCGGCTCCGGGAGGGGCTGGCCCTCCTTGCGGGCCAGCTCTGCGATCCGCGCCTTGAGGCTCTCCAAACTCTCCTTCTTTTCGCTGGGCATGACTACTCCCCTCCGAACTCGGGGCCTTCCTCGCCGCCGGTCTCCTCGGGCTCCTCGTCCTCGGTCTCCTCTTCGAGCTGGGCCTCCGCCTGGAGGTCCATCTCCTCCTCGCCGACGACCGGGGCGCCGTCGACGGCATCCGGCCCGGCCTCCAGCACCGGGTGGGCCCGGTCCCCGAGCACCGCGGCCAGGATCTCATCGACCGAGACCGGTTCGCCTTGGAACGATCGCGTGGGATCGATCCCGTCTTCGCCGTACTTGAACTCGATGATCGTGCCGGCGGTGTTCCGTACCGTCCCGTCCTCGGCGACCTTGAGGTCCTCGAGGGCATTGATGAGCCGGCGCTGCATGTACCCCGAACGGCTGGTCCGCACGGCCGTGTCGACCAGCGACTCCCGCCCTCCCATCGAGTGGAAGAAATACTCCGTGGGCGAGAGTCCGCGCTTGTAGCTCGAGTTGACGAAGCCCCGGGCGTCGCTGCCGAGGTCGCCGCGGGCGAAGTGGGGCAATGTCCGGTTGTAGTATCCCCGGAGCAGCCGCTCACCGCGCACCGACTGCTGGCCGACGGCGCCGGCCATCTGGGTGAGGTTGAGCATCGATCCCCGCGCCCCGGATTTGGCGAGGATCACCGCCGGGTTCTCCATGCCGAGGTAGCGACCGGCGATCTCGCCCGCCTGATCCCGCGCCTTGCTGAGCTCCCGCCGCACCATGACCTCGAGCGTCTCGGCCAGCGAGCGGCCGGGCATCTGCTCGAGCTCGCCCTTGCGGTACTGCTCGAGCAGGTCATTGACCCGCTGCCGGACCTCCTCCAGGCCCGCGGCGATCTCCTTGCGCGCCGCCTCCGGCACATCCTCATCGTCGATCCCGGTCGACAGCCCCGTGAGGCTGATCGCGGTGATCGACAGCCGGCTCATCTCGTCCAGGAACTGCCGGGCCCGGTCCATCCCGTTGTTGCGGGCGATGGCGTCCAGCACCGCGCCCTTCTCGTAGGCGATCGCCTTCTTGTCGATCGCCCCGGCCTTGAGGACCCCCTCCTGGATGACGACCCAGGCGTCGTGGGGGCAATGCAGCGGGGCGCAGGTGCACCGGTTCCAGATGTTGGCCCGGAACTCGAGCGTGAGGTCCTTCGGAAGCGTCAGCGAGAAGAGCTGCTTCCCGAGCCAGTACGGGCTCCCGTCCTTCTCGGTTCCGGCGGGGGGAGGCACCTCGTAGGGGAGCTTCGAGAGGAGGTAGGTCACCTCGCTCCGGGTGAATTTCGGGTTCTGGTAGGTCAGGAGGAAGGCCGCGGTGATGTGGTCGTGGAGCATCCCGATGATCGGCCCGCCGTAGCGGGGCGAGAGGATGTGCTCCTGGACCTTCATGAGCACCTTCGCCTCGGCCCGGGCCTCCTGGCTCTGGAGGACATGGAGGTTCATCTCGTCGCCATCGAAATCGGCGTTGTACGGGGGGCAGTCGCAGAGGTTGAACCGGAAGGTCTTGTGCGGCAGGACCCGGACGAAATGGGCCATCATGCTCATCCGGTGGAGGCTCGGCTGCCGGTTGAAGAGCACGACATCGCCGTCCTGGAGCTGCCGCTCGACGATGCAGCCGGGCTGGACGAGCTCGACACACGCCTCGGCGTTCTTGTCCATCACCTTGATCCGCTGGCCGTCCTCCCGGATGACGTAGTTCACGCCGGACTGGTAGCGGCCTTCGACGGTCGGCGGAGGGGTCGGGCCGCGCCGGACCAGCGCCTTGGCAAACTCCAGGTTGTGGGCGGTGACTTCGAGCGGAACGGTGAGTCCCCGCGCGATCTCGGTCGGGACCCCGACCTCGTTGATCGACAGCAGCGGGTCGGGGCTGATGACCGTCCGCGCCGAGAAGTTGACCCGCTTTCCGGAGAGGTTGGACCGGAACCGTCCGTCCTTGCCCTTGAGCCGCTGACTCAGCGTCTTCAGGGGGCGGCCGGACCGGTGCCGCGCGGGCGGGATCCCGCTCGTCTGGTTGTCAAAGTAGGTGGTCACGTGGTACTGCAGCAGCTCCCAGAGGTCTTCGACGACCAACTGGGGGGCGCCCATGTCCCGGTTCTCCCGCAGCCGCTGGTTGATGCGGAGGACATCGACCAGCTTGTGGGTCAAATCGTCCTCGCTCCGCTCCCCGCTCTCGAGGGTGATCGACGGACGGACCTGGACCGGGGGGACCGGTAGGACGGTCAGGACCATCCACTCGGGCCGGCCGAACTTGGGGTTGAGACCGAGGAACGGGAGATCCGAATCGAGGATGCGTTCCAGCCGGGCCCGCACCTCCTTGGGGGTGATCTTGTGGCCGTTCTCCCGGAAGGTGGTGGGTTTGTCGAGCAGGATCCGTTGCTGGACCTCATGGCAGAACGGGCAGCTGCGCTCCTCCTTGGGCTCCCGCGCCCGGGCCGCCGGAGCCGCTTCCGAGTCGTAGACCGCCTCGGGCCGCGAGGGCGGCGCGTCGGGCAAAAGCCGGCCGCAGGCCCGGCAGGTCGACTGGAGGAGATGCTTGATCTCCTTGGCGTAGCCCACGTGGATCACGGGCATCGCGAGCTCGATGATCCCGAAGTGGCCCGGACAGTCGTTCACCCGGCCGCCGCAGGTGCGGCAGCGCAGGTTCGGCTCGATCACGCCGAGATGGAGGTCCATGAGCCCCATGTCGATGGGGTACCCGTCGTCGTCGTAGGTGTCCGCGGTGATGACCTTCACCGCGCTCATCCGTCGGGCCTCCTCCGGGGAGAGGAAGGCGAACTGGAGGCTCTTGATCCGCTTCGACAATCCCTGCTGCATGGACTCCCCTAGTGCATCTCCTCCAACTGGAGAC
The DNA here is from genome assembly GCA_021791335.1 of Thermoplasmata archaeon. Taxonomy (GTDB): domain Archaea; phylum Thermoplasmatota; class Thermoplasmata; order Lutacidiplasmatales; family UBA184; genus Lutacidiplasma. Next base: position 33,892 of record JAJYWS010000035.1, on the reverse strand, counting down.
GCATGATGACGCCGAGGCTGATCAGTTCCTCCAGCAGGAGCTTGAACGAGTAGCTCATCTCCACCGGGTAGATCGACGACGTGTTCCCGCAGCTCGGGCAGCGCAGCGAGCCCGCCCGCGTGTCGGGGATCGCGATGTGGCCGCACTCGGGGTTGCCGCAGACGTACTGGATCGTGCCGTCCGATTCATCGAGGAGCCGGTCCTTGATGACCATCGCGACGCCGTGGCCGATCAGGCAGTCCCGCTCCATCTCTCCGAACCGGAGCCCGCCCTGGCGCGAGCGCCCTTCGGTGGGCTGCCGGGTGAGGATCTGTACCGGACCGCGGGAGCGCAGGTGCATCTTGCCGGCGACCATGTGGTGGAGCTTCTGGTAGTAGATCACCCCGATGAAGATCTCCGCGTTGTACCGCCGACCGGTGATTCCGTCATAGAGGGTCTCCCGGCCGGAGGAGTGGAACCCCAGGTCCCGGAGCCCCTGGCGGAGAGCGTCCTCGCGCTCGCCGGAGAAGGCGGTGCCGTCGATCGGCCGACCCTCCATGGCGCCGACCTTGCCCCCGAGCATCTCGAGGACGTGGGCGACCGTCATCCGGCTCGGGATCGCGTGGGGATTGATCACGAGGTCCGGGGTGACGCCGTCCCGGGTGAACGGCAGGTTCTCGGGCGGCACGATGAGCCCGATGACCCCCTTCTGGCCGTGCCGGCTCGCGAACTTGTCGCCGAGCTCAGGGATCCGCTGGTTGCGGACCTTCACCTTGACCAGCTTCGAGATGTTCTCGCCTTCCGTCAGGATGACGTTGTCGACCCATCCCGACTCCCCGAAGCGGACGGTGACGCTGGTCTCCCGCCGCTTCTGCGGCGTGAGCAGGTCGGTCTTCTCCTCCAGGAACCTCGGCGGGCTCGTCTTGCCGATGATGACATCCCCCTCGCTGACCTCGAGCTCCGGGAAGATGAGACCGTCCTCGGCGAGGTTGCGGTAGGCGGTGTCGACGCGCGCCCCGGCCACATCCGGCCGGGGGATCTCGAACCGATCCTCCTGGCCCCCCGGATACTTGCGCTCCTCGCCCCGGTAGGTCCGGAAGAACGACGAACGGCCGAGCCCCCGGTCGATCGCCCCCTTCGAGAAGACGAGGGCGTCCTGCATGTTGTAGCCCTCGTAGGAGAGGACCGCGACCACGAAGTTCTGGCCCGCCGGGCGCTCGGTGAAGTGGACGTAGCGCATCGTCTCGGTGCGCAGGAGCGGCGCCTGGGGATAGTGGAGGAGGTGCCCCCGGGTGTCCGGGCGCCGCCGGTAGTTGACCGACTCGACCCCGAGCGCCTGCTTGGCCATCGCGGCGCCGAGGGTGTTGCGCGCCGCGGCGTTGTTCTCGGGGAAGGGGATCAGTCCGGTCGCCACCCCGAGGATCAGGTTGGGCTCGATCTCCAGGTGGGTATGCTTCGGCGTCAGCCGCGGGGTCGTCGGGATCTCGCCGTGACAGAACCGGCACGAGCGCAGTCCCCGGTCGGAGGCCGCGGCATCGGTGGGGTAGAGGAGGTCGGAGCGGCTCAGCGCCCGCTCGCAGTGGGGGCAACGCGCCGGCGCGTCGAACGGTTCGATCGCGATCAGGGAGTCCTCTTCCTCCTCGGCATCGATCCACTCGATCTTCCCCTGGCGGATCAGATCGGAGAAGGAGAGGGCGCCCCGGGCGATCTCCTCCCGGTCGGAGTGGGTGATCTTGGCGGCCCCGTTCTGGACGACGATCAGCGGGCGGCGGAGCCGGCCCGAATCGCAATGAACGATGACCTCGTTCATCTCCTCATCGTAGCGAACGTTGACCTCGTAGGTCTTGTCCCCGAGGGTCGGGGAGAGGGTGCCCGACCGGCGGCGCTCCCGGATCTCCCGCACCAGCTCGACGGGGTTCGAATGCAGGCCGAGCAGGTTCCCGTTCAGGTAGACCCGCGCGGCCCGGCGGCCCTTCGGGGCCTTGGCCTCCTCGAAGACCTCGGGCCCGATCTCCCGGGTGTTGAGGTCCCGCAGCAGGATGCCGACCTCCTCCTCGTCCGTCCCTTCGGAGACGTCGACGCTGAGGGCGTAGTTCTTGACCAGGCCGCAGTTCTGCCCTTCGGGGGTCTCGTTGGGGCAGAGGCGTCCCCACTGGGTGGGGTGAAGATCCCGGGCCTCGAAGTGGGGCTGGGTCCGGGTGAGCGGGCTCGTGACCCGCCTAAGGTGGCTGATGGCCGACATGTGGCTGGTCCGGTCCAGCACCTGGCTCACCCCCGAGCGGCCGCCGACCCAGTTGCCGGTCGCCAGGGCATGGACCAGCCGCTGGGTGAGCAGGTCCGGCCGGATCGCGCTCGCGATCCGGAGATCCTTCTTCCGGGCGAACGACCGCTCGAGCTGGTACTTGAGGTCCTTCAGCAACAGCGAGAAGGCGACCCGGAAGAGATCCTCCATGAGATCGCCGGCGAGCTTGAGCCGCTTGTTCGCGTAGTGGTCCTTGTCGTCCTCCCCCCGGACCTTGAGGTGCAGCTCCAGGACGGTGCGGGCCATGCGGGCCAGATAGAGCGCCTTCTTGAGCCGGTCCTCGGGCGTGTCGCCGAGGTGGGGCAACAGCGAGCGGTCGAGGATCCCGTCGACCTTCCGCTGACGGTACTCCTTGGCCTGCCCGGTGGCGAACTTCTTCTCAAGGAACAGCAGCGCGTCCTCGGTCGTGAGGATCCCCTCCGGCGGATAGAGCTTCTTGGAGATCGACTCCTCGAGGTTGACATTGAGGAGATGCTTCATCGTGTGGACGAACGGCTCGTCCAACGGCATCAGCTCGCCGAGGACCGCCTGGAAGATCTCCTCGTCGTTCTTCATCCCCAGGGCCTTCATCAGGACGGCAAAGGGGATCTGTCCGCTCGCGGTCGGGACCGACACCTGGAGGATGCCGTCCTTCTTCTTCTCGACGACGGTGAGCGAGCGGTACCCTCCGCGCTGGCTGAAGACCTTCGCGCTTTCGATGGGCGTGCCGTAGCGTTCGTTGTACTCCGCAAAGATCCGGTTCGGCGCCAGATCCTCGAGACTCATCACGACGCGTTCCGTCCCCCCGATGATGAAATACCCGCCCGGATCGAGGGGATCCTCGCCGTACTCGACCAGCTTGGCCCGGTACTCCTCATCGGAGATCGGGACCCCGGACTCCTTCTCGAGGTTCGCCCGGTTGAGGTTGCACGGGCGGCTCTTCACCATGATCGGCAGGTCGCCGATGTGGACCCGCTCGGGCGCCCGTTCGACGCCGTTCTCCACGACGGTGACGTTGAGGAAGATCGGCGCCTGGTAGGTCAGGTTGCGCAGCCGCGCCTCCATCGGGGTCAGCGTCGGCTTGGATCCCACCGGCTCCTTGACGAACGGCTGCCCGATCAGGATCGTCGGTTCGGCCGTCGATCCGATCTGGTTGGACCGTCCGTCCCGGCGGCGGCCGACCCGGACCATGATGGTGCTCTTCGTCTTCTGGACATCCAGCCGGATGACCCCCCGGTCCAGGGTGTCCTCGCTCACCCGCGACTCGTCGACGATCCGTTGCATCCTCGAATTCGGATTGTCGCTCGTCGGCAGAAAGTCGTTGAAGCTCGCCAGGTGATGGTTGACGATGGAGCGCTCCCGGAAAAAGGCGTCGACTACTTCGCGCATGGAGATTCCTCAGTCGGCTCCCAGAGAGTCGACAATCAACCGATAGGCGATGGCCGTCCCGGCGGTGGCCGAGGGGCGCCGGATGCGGACCACGCGGCCCAGCATCGGCTCCCCCGCATCCCGCATCTTCTGGTATTTGGGATCGGTTTTGAGACCCGGGTCGGTGAGGAGGATCTTCGGGATCCGATCGGCCGGCGTGCCGAGCGTCGCGAGCACCTGGGCCGACTCCTCCTCCGAGAGCACCTCGTGGGGGGGCACCATCCGGTGCGCCACGAAGGGGCGCGTCTCGGCGGCCGACGCCGGAGTCGACTTGCTCCGTCGGGATCGCGATGTCTTCGGGGGGTTCTTGGGGGGAGTCATGGGGACCTCGAGGCGAAGAAGGGACGGGCCCGGGGGGAGACTCGGAGAAGCGCCGGGACCACCGACAGGCTCCTCGTTCGAACCCCCGACCAACTGGTTAAAAGCCAGCTGCTCTGTCTAGGGCCGCCCGGTGGACCGGACCGCCAACCTAGCTGAGCTACGGGCCCGCACCCGCTCCGTCGCCGACCGACGAAGGCCGGGTATTTGAGGGTGCGCCCCGAGGAACTCACGGCACGCTCTCCAGGCTCGAGAGGACCGACCAGAGCGCGGTGCGCCCATGGCTCGGAAGGTTGGGGGCGTTGGCCAGGTCGTCCAGCGCCGACACGGCGGTGGCGATCCGGACATCCAAGGCGGCCCGGGACTGGGCCACGGAGTCTCGGGCGCTCTGGGCGCCCCGTCGGATATTCCGTGGGACGGACGCATCCTCCGCCAACTGGCTCAGCGCCTCGAGGGCGCGCTCCAGGGCGGCCGCCCGCTCGGTCGGTTCGGCCACCGGAGCCTCCGGTAGCGCGGTCTCGGGGCCCCGGGCTTGAGGCATCATGGCCGGCGCGGCTCCGTGCCTTCCTTGTAGGCGGTCACCACGAGCAGCGTCTTGGTCTCCCGGATCCCGCGGACCGCCGGGAGCCGACGGAGGACGAACTCCTTGAGGCCGTCGTAGGACGGGAACCGAACCTTGAGGGAGATGTCGGTGTCGCCGGTCACGAGGAAGACGTCCTCGACCTCGGAGAACTTGCTGACCTCGGAGGCGACACTGTCCGCTTCGGCGGTCTCGACCTTGAGGGCGATGAGGGCGAGGACATTCTCGTCCCCCCAGACCTTCGTGAATGCGCTCTCGACGGCATGGCTCACCGGCGCCTTTGCGGTGGTAGGTTTCTCCATGATGCCTCCCCTCGATCTTCCCCAATGGCCGAATCGGCGGAGTGAACCACCCGGGCTAGGCCGCCGGGGCCGATTCGAACTCCTCTTGGAGATCGTGAATGACCTGGTCGATCACCGAACCGACGACGGCCCCGCGGTACTCTCGGACCCCGCCGGCTTCGCTGGAGACCCGCGCCACGAGTTCGGCGCGAGCCCGAAGGAACTCCACATTGCAGATCAACTCCTCCAACTCCCCCACCCCCGGCCGGTGGCGCCGACGAGCACCCCCTATTTAGGTTTTGGTCCACCCGGGGAGGGAAATTTTATAATCCCGACCCATGCGCCCCCCCTTCCTCCCGAGGAATCGACGACCGGCCGGGCCCCCGAACCCTTTAGTGGGGCGCGGGTTGCCGCACGCGATGATGTTCACCCAGCGTGCCGGTGGCCGCCCGGGACTCGAGGGCGCGGCGGGAGTGCCCCCACTCGGTTCCATGGTTCGGCCGCTCTCCGGCATGCGTCGTGACCCGGCCCGACGAACCCCCGAGCCCGAGGGAGGCGGGGAATGAACTCACCCGCCGACTTTTGCGCGCAGGCGATCGCGAGGCTCCGGGCCGAGATCCCGGGTCGGTGCGTCGTGGCGGCCTCCGGCGGAATCGACAGCACCGTCGCGGCGGTGCTGACCCACCGGGCGATCGGGGATCGAGCGGACGCGCTGTTCGTCGACACCGGCCTGCTTCGGGAGGGCGAGGTCGAGCGGGTCCGGGGGATCTTCGCGGCGACCGGACTCCGGGCGGAGATCATCGACGGGTCGGAGCGCTTCTTGGCGGCCCTCGAGGGGGTCGACGATCCGGAGGAGAAGCGCCGCCGGATTGGCGCGGCGTTCATTCGGCTGTTCGAGGCGGAGGCCCGGGCCCGCGGCACCGACCGGCTGGTGCAGGGCACCATCGCCCCGGACTGGATCGAGAGCGGCGGTGCCCTGCGCGACACGATCAAGACCCACCACAATGTGGGCGGCATCCCGGCCGACAGCCGGCTGACCTTGGTCGAGCCGATCCGCGATCTCTACAAGGACGAGGTCCGTGCGGTCGCCCGGTACCTCGGGATCCCCGAGTCGGACCGGCAGCCCTTTCCCGGCCCGGGTCTGGCCGTCCGGGTCAACGGGGCCGTGACCCGGGAGCGCGTCGCCCAGCTTCGGCGGGCCAATGCGATCGTGGAGGAGGAGGTGGAACGGGCCGTGGCCGCCGGCACCCTCCCGGCGCCCTGGCAGTACTTTGCCGTGCTCCTCGCGTCGCGTACGGTCGGGGTGACCGGGGACAACCGGATCGCGGGGGAGGCGGTGGTGGTCCGGATCGTCGAGTCGACCGACGCCATGACCGCGTCGGCGGTCGCGCTGCCGCACCCGCTCGCGGTCCGGCTCGCCGAGCGGATCACCCGGGAGCTGACGCCGCACGTCGTCCGGGTCCTCTACGACCTCACCGACAAGCCGCCGGCGACCATCGAGTGGGAGTGAGCCCGATGCCCGAGGAACCCCGGATCCCCGTCTCGGCCGTCCAGCACTGCCCCTTCTGCGGCGCGTCGGAGAGCGCCCGGCTGACCCTGGAGGGCCGCCGGTTCCTGGTCTTCCCCTGCATGTTCACCCCTTCGATCGATCCGGCCTGGGACGAAGCCGAGATCACCCGGCACCTCGCCACGGATTACGCCGAGGGCGGGACCCGGTACTTCCGCGGGATCTGCGACCGGCTCCATCGCTACGTGACCCGCGAGCCGGGAGCGGCCGGGGGCCCGGTCGCCCCGGCTCAGGACCGGTAGCGCCGGGAGAGCCAGCCCCCGGCCATGAGGCCGACGAGCCAGCTGAGCTCCCCCAAGGTCGCCGAGACGTACGCCAGGCCCACCGAGATCGCGAACGCGGTCGGGAAGATGAGGCTCCGGTACCGGTAATATTCGATCAGCCGGTCGCTGAGCGAAGCGTCGACGAGCCGCCGATCCCAGGTCGCGTACCACCAGATCAGGGCCAGGAGGCCGATGGTGATCGCCTCCCCCCCGCCGTAGAGCATCACCGCCGCCGAGGTCTCCTGGTAGCGGATGAAGACCCCGAGCAGGAACGGGTTGATCGCGACGGTCGCGAGGAACCCGAGGTTGAGCCAGAGGAGGGGGGAGTCGTAGCGTCGGATGTAGCGGAAGGTGCGGTGATGGACGGTCCACTGAAGCCCGATGAAGACGGCGCCGATGGCGAAGGCCAGGATCGCCGGCAGATCGCCCCAGAGGGCCTGGGCGAGCGCCCGGGAGACCGCCCCGTTCGACAGGCCCGCGGTGTCGATGACCGGGACCGTCAACTGCAGGACGAGGAGGGTGAAGGCGAAGGCGAACACGCCGTCGCTCAGGGAGAGCAGCCGGCTCAGGTCCTCGCCGTGGTGCCGGAACCACTCGGGCCGGCCGCCTTCGGCCCCGCCTTCGTCCTCCGACATCGCCCGCAACCGAAGAGGGATCGGCTCAAGAGGGTTCGCTGACCGCGGGCGGGGCGGCCCTTAGTGGTAGAGGATCCCCACGTACGCCACGGCGGCCAGGACCGCGATGAGCAGATAGGCGACGTACCGGTCCAGCCGTCCGGCCATGAGGTTCCGGGAGATCACCTGCCCGAGCCCCTGCACCGCGGCCGCCAGGGCGGTATACCCGCGTTCGAAGGGGTCGAGGGCTTCCGGGACCCCGGTGTCGGAGGGTCCCCGGGCCTCGTCAAACCCGATTACGGCCGCCGCGGGGAGGAGCTCCTTCAGCATCGTGCGGAGCCCGGTCGAGAACGCCTTCGAACCGTAGATCTCCCCGGGGAGATCGGGGCGACTGCCGGACATCCAAACCGGGGTGCGCCGGATCCGGGTCGGCCGGCCGAGGGCCGCATAGCCGACTGCGACGAGCGTCCCGAGGCCGAGGGCGACCGGAATCGCCGTCGGCGTGAACGCTCCGAACGGGGCGCCCGAGACGATCGACCATCCGATCGGAAGTCCGAGAAGGCCCACGACGGGCGCCGACACCGGCCGGCCCCCGACCAGACCGACGACCGGTGCGAGCGCGGTCAAGACCCAGGGCGCGGCCACCCCGAGCGCCACGGAGACCGACGCGATCCCCAGGATCGGCCCAGGCCTCGGGCGGGCGGCGCCCGGGTCGTTCCGTTGCCGGGTCCGCCGCAGGGCATCGTAGCCGACGAACTTGGTCATCGCCACCACCATGAGGCCGTCCGCCAGGGCGAGGAGAGCCCCCGCGAAGAGGCCGAGGAGCTGGTAGGTCAAGGAGGGGATGCGGTACGATTGGAAGAGCGTCTCCAGGATCATCCACTCCGCGACAAACCCCGCCATCGGCGGGGCCGCCGCGAGGCTCGCTCCGGCCAGGTACATTCCGAGGGATGGCCCGGCGGCCCGACCGTCCCAGAAGCGGTCGCGGTCCGACGGGGGAGGCCGGGGACCCCGGGCGAGGGGCCCCGCAACGAGGAAGAGCCCCGACTTGGCCGAAGCGTGTGCGAAGACCTGGAACAACGCCGCGAACAGCGCTACGGCGGCGAGCCCGGTGAGCCCGTACGCGGAGGCGATGAGGGAGGCGCCCAGGGCGACCAGGATGAGGCCGTTGTTCTCGATGGTGCTGTAGGCCAGGAGCCCTTGGGGATGGTCGCTCACGCTCGCCCAGAGGGCGCCCACCAGGGCCGAGGCGCAGCCGACGATCAGGAGCAGCCCGCCCCACCACGCCGGACCGGGTCCGAGGAGGGTCATCAGCCGCAACAGACCGTAGGCACCGACCGCCGTAACGGCGGCGCTGACGAGGGCGGCGACAGGGGCCGGCGCCTGGGCCCGCGCCAGGGGGAGCCACTCCCCGATCTGGAACGGCAGGACCCCCATCTTGATTGTCGCGGCGACCGCTCCGGCGACGAAGACGATCCCGGCCCATTCGGCCGGCACCGGCCCCCCGGCGAAGAGCCAGGTGCCCCGGGCGGCCCGCAGGGCGCCCCAGGCCACGAACCAGGCGAGGGTGCTCGCCTCCCCCAGTCCCAGGAAGGCGTACGCCGCCGGAACGAGCCGCTCCCGGGGGGAGGCCCCTTGGAGCAGCCCCACGAACGACCCGAGGGTCATGATCTCCCAGCCGGCGAGGAACAGGAGGGAGGTCGGCGCCGCCAGGACCAAACCGATCCCGAGGAGGGTCGCCGCGGTCCCCATCGGCACCCCCGGGCCGTGGGTAGGGTCGTGGGCGAAGGCAAAGCCCGCGACGGCGACGCCCACGATCCCGACCACGATCAGGAAATATCCCGAAAGTGCGTCGACCCGGAGGAATTCCGTCTCCCCCAGCGGGCCGGTCCATCCACCCCAGGCGAAGGTCCCGGTCAGGCCCGCGGCCAGGCCGGCCCCGACGAGGGCGAAGGCCCCGCCTCCGAGGACCGCATAGGCGAGCCTCCGTTCGAACCGGGCCAGAAGGACGGCGCCGGCCAGGAGGGCGAGGCCGACGACGAGGGAGAGCGGGCCGGCGCCGATCACGGGCGCTCCCCCTCCGCCCGGGGGATTCCGACGGCGCGTCGCAGGGCGGCCAGGATCTGCACGGGAGCCGGGGGGCAACCGGGGAGGTAGATCACCGGAACGGGGGCCGAATCGACGGTCCAGCGGCCGGGGAGGTGGCGGAAGAGGCCCCCGCTGATGGCGCAGGCTCCGACCGCGACGATCGCCTTGGGCGACGGCATCGCCTCCAGGGTCCGACGGAACGGCTCCTCCATCGCCGCCGTCGGCACCCCCATGACCAGCAGCAGGTCGGCGTGCCGGGGAGTCGGGGTGAAGAAGATCCCGAGCCGGGACGCGTCGTAGTAGGGGTTCGACAGGGCGAGCACCTCGAGATTGCAGGCCTGGCAGCTGCCGACGTCGATCGGGAAGACATGGATCGACCGACCGAACGGCGCGGGCCAGGGCGGCGGGAGCTGCGCCCCGACGCCCTCACCGTCGGGGCCGGGGCCCCGGTCCGGCGGGGGGCCCGATCCATCCCACGGCCCCGTCACCGCAGCTCCGGCGATGTGGCAGCGGGCGCACCGCACGCACCGACCCCCGTCGATGTCGGTCCCCTCGATCGCCCCGGTCGGGCACAGCGCCTCCCGGAGCCGGGAGGCTTCCGCGGGCAGCGGGCTCAGGACCGGAAGCCGTGCGGTCGGGGGAAGCTCCGCCTCGGTCGGGGCCGACCGGGGGAACCGGGTGGTCAGCCGTCCGCGCCGCCACGCCTGGAGGATCCATCCCGCCATCGGCTCACCCATCGGTCTCGGCGAAGGAGAGCCCGAAGCTCTCCCACGCGAAGTGGAAGTCCGTGAAGACCGACCCGCGCAGGGCTTCGGCGAACGCGGGCCAGTTCGCGGCGCTGGCGGTCCGCAGGCAAAGGGCCGCGATCCGTCCCTCGCGGAGCGTCACGTCGTAGACCAGGTCGCCCTCCGGGCTCTCCGACCGGGCCCACCCGCGGTCGGGGGCGACCCCCGGCCGGGGGTCGACCTGCCCGAGACGGCCCGGCCAGCGGTCCACCATCTGCTCGACCAGCTCGGCGCTCTGTTGGATCTCCCGGGCCCGGACCGAAATCCGGGCCAGCGCATCGCCTTCAATCTCGACGGCGGGGTGGAGGTCGAGGAGGTCGTAGGGGGGGATCGGGTCGTCCACCCGGTCGTCCCAGCCGACGCCGCTCCCCCGGGCCACCGGCCCGACCGCGCCCAGGGCCTGCGCGATCGCCCGGTCCAGGACCGCGGTCGATTGGAGCCGGTCGATGTAGATCCGGGTGCCCCGGGCGAGCTCCCAGAGCCGGTCGAACCGGCGTCGGAGGCTCGCGACCTCCGCGGCGAGGCTCCGGAGATCGGAGCGCTCGAGCCGGCGGAACGGATAGTCCGGATCGAGCAGGCCGAACAGCCACCGGTGGCCTCCCCAGCGGCCCATCGCCCGTCGGGCCTCCTCCGCGAGCGCCGCGAACTGGGCGGTCCCGACCGGCTGCCCGGCGGCCTCCACGCTCCGCCCGATGTGGCCGAGGTGGACGTGGATCCGCTGGAGTTCGGCCCCGAGGGCCCGGAGCCACAGCTCCTGCTCCGGGACCGGATGCCCGAGGGCCGACTCGGAGGCCGCGAGAAAGGTCATCGCGTGGGCGACCGACGCCGGCCCCACCCGACGTTCGATCCAGGGGAGCGCCTCCAGCGGCCGCCGACCCACGACCGTCCGGTCGATCGCCCGGTGCTTGTAGCCGGCGCGCGGATGGACCGCCACCACCCGCTCGCCCGGAGTCTCGAGATCGATCCGACCGGCCTCGAAGAGCCCGAAGGTCACCGGGCCGTACGGAAAACGGAGGGGGACCCCCGCGGCGGGATCCCCACCCCGGTCCGGCTCCATGGTCGGACGGCCGGCGTCCCCGCTTTGGCCGCACCGAGCGAGGAACGCTTCGGTGGGGGCTTCGACCACCCCGCTTCCCCTTCGGGCCCGGTCGCTGACCAGGGCAAGCCCCCGGTCCGGGGTGAGGTAGGCGATCCAGGGCTCCTCGCTCCGGGGGAGTTCCCCGAAGCACCGCTCCCAACCCGGGGTCGAGGTCATGGGAATCCCCCGCCGGCGGCGATCCGGACCGCGCCGGTCAGGTACGGGATCGACCCCAATCCGACGGCCAGGGCCACCCCCAGGGCAATCCCCGGCACGACCGTCGAAAGCCAACCCTCCGGCACGTCGGCCGGACGGTCGGGAGGATCGGTTCGGGAGAAGACCATCCGACCGAGCGGGTAGTTGATCCCGGCGAAGGCGACCGCGAGCGCCACGATGAGGGCGGCCACGGCCGCGTACGCTCCCTGAGCGAGAGCCCCCGTGAGGATGACGAACTCCGCAACGAAGCTGCCGAAGGGGGGCGCTCCGGTGACGGCCAGGCCCGAGAGGATCCAGAGCACCCCGGTGCGGGGCCGCCGTCGTCCGAACCCCCGCACGGCGTCGATCCGGGAAGTCCCGGTCGTCCGGAGCGCGGTTCCGGCGCAGGAGAAGGCCGAGGATTTGGCGAACGCATGGGCGACCAGGAGCAGCAGGGCCCCGTAGAGCGCGATCCCCCCGAGCCCGATCCCCACCAGGGCAATGCCCATGTTCTCCATGCTGGAGTAGGCGAACAGCCGCTTGTACGAGCGCTGGCCGAAGGTCAGGAACGCGGCCACCAGCGCGGTCAGGGCGCCGACCGCGACCACGAGCTCATGGAGGCCGAGCGCCCCGGTGGACGGCAGCAGGTCGTAGATCCGGAGGAAGACGTAGAGCGCCGTCGGGAGCAGCACCCCGGAGAGCAGGGCCGACACCGGGGCCGGCGCCTCCGAGTGGGTGTCCGGGAGCCAGGCGTGCATCGGGAAGAGACCGACCTTGGTCCCGAAGCCGATCAGGGCCAGGGCCACCACCAGGGCGAGGGCGGCGGTCAGGGCCGGAGGGTGGGCCGCGAGCGCGAACGCATCCAGGCTCCCGGTCTCCCGGTAGAGGAGGGCGAGCGCAAAGAGTCCGACCGCGAGCCCCCCCGAGGCGATCAGGGTGTAGCGCCAGGCCGCCTCCACGCTCGCCGGCCGCCGGTCGTACATCACCAGGAGAGCGCTCACGACCGTCGTCGCCTCGAGCCCGATCCACATGAGGGCCAGATCCGAGACCGACAGGGTCGCCAGCATCGCGGCCGCGAACCCCCCCAGGAGGGCGTAGTAATTCGAGGGCGAGAGGGCCGACGCCCGGACCGACGCCAGGTAGAGGGACGACTCCCAGGTCGAGAGGGCATAGAGGGCGGCGACGAGGACCGCGAAGAGGTCGCTCAGCGCGTCCCATCCCAGGATCCCCCCGGCCGATCCCCGGGCGGGCCCGACCAGGAGGAGGAGCGCCACGGCGAGCGTCGCGAGGCTCGCCGCCCGGGCGATCCGCTCGGCGAGCCGGGGAGACAGGACGACGCAGCCGAGCGCCGAGGCGGTGGGAAGACCGACCAGCGCGAGCCAGAGCAGTTCGCCGGGGACGATCATCCGGTCAGCTCCTCGACGAAGCCCTCCTCGGGCACTCCGGCCGCGGTCCGGTGCCGGGAGAGGAATCCGGCGACCAGCACCACGCCGATGAGGTCGAGCAGGACCACGCTCTCCACCAGGATCGAAAAGCCGGCGGCGATCAGGGCCCCGAGGAGGACCACGGCGTTCTCCTCCTCCAGGTAGGCGATGACCCGGACGAGCGCATTCGAACGGCTCGCCAATAGGAGGAGCCCCTCCAGGAGCAGGAGGAAGGGGATCACGCCGTCCGGGCCGCCGAGGGCCGGTCCGATCACCTCAAGGTAGAGCCCCCCGCCCACGACGGCGAGCAGCACCGCGGCCAGGGCGTGGCCCCGGACCCGCCGCCCGGCCCGAAGCTCCCGCTCGGGGAGCCGGAACGCCTCCGCCTGGCGTGCCAGGATGTACGGGAGGAGCAGCGCCCGGATCCCCACCGTCAGCGCGGCCAGGGCCGCGAGAACGAGGCTCCCCTGCTCGACCGCGAGCAGGGTGAGCAACCCTCCGAGCAGGAGCGACTGGAGGGCGATCGCCCGGATCTGAGGACCGACGAACGATTCGCTCTGGAGGTAGAGCGCCGTGAGCAGGATCGCGACGCCCAGGAGGACGGTGGCCTGCGCGGACCCCACCGCCACTCAGCTCACCCCCAGCCAGAGCCAGGTGACGACCGAGAGGAGGCCGAGGGAGAAGGCGATCACCAGGAAATCCTGGACCTTGAAGAGCCGGATCTTGGCGAGGGAGGCTTCGACCAGCACCAGCAGGCCGGCGAGGCCGGCCAGTTTGGCGCCGAGGAGGCCGGTGTTCGCGAGCGCGGCGGCGAGGGTGGGGCTCGCCGAGAGTCCCCACGGCGCCGCGAACACATTCAGGAAGATGGTCGCGAGCAGGAACTGCTTCAGCCAGCCGTCCCACTGGAGGAGACCGTAGAGCCGCCCGGAGTGCTCGTACGCCTGGGCCTCGCCCATGAGCCCGAACTCGAGATGGCCCGGGCTCTCGACCGGGAGCTTTCCGGTCTCCGCGAGCAGCAGCAGGAAGAAGGCGGCGGTCGCGAGCAGATGGGTGGGCGACAGGTAGGCCGAGGCCGAGCCGGCGAGAAGCTGCGTCGTCACGTAGGGATTGTTGGTCCCGGTGATCACCGCGACCGCAACGAAGACCATGATCAGGACCGGTTCGCCGAACGCGCCGAAGACCGTGGCCCGGCTTGCGCCCAGCGCGGCATAGTTGCTGCCCGAATCGAGGGCCGCCAGGGCGACGACGAGGGCGGCCAACCCGAACAGGAGTCCCCCCCCGAGAAGGTCGACGAGACCGGCGTAGGGCAGCGGGTAGGGGGTGACGACCGGCACCACGACCGCGATGGTGAGATACGCTCCGAACGCGACCAACGGGCCGAGCACGAAGACCGCCGAACTGCCGTCGGGAAGCAGCGTCTCCTTGCGGAGGTACTTCGCGAGGTCGTAGTAGGGCTGGAGGACCGAAGGGCCCTGCCGGGACTCGGTCCACGCCCGCGCCCGGGCATACACCCCCGCGAGCAACGGGGCCCCGAAGAGCACGACCGCCGCCTGGAGGAGGTTGATCTCCTGCGCTGCGATGTCGACCAAGGTTCCTGCTCCGCTCCGAAGCAGGCGTCATTGGCCGCGCGAACGGCAGGCTACCGCGGCGGAAGCCACGGATGGGGGACGCCACCCCCGACGCTCCGATGCGCGGCCGTACTTAAGCTCCCGCCGGGCGTCGGGGAGGGCGGGCCCGCCGGGCGACCGCCGCTGGACGGGGCGCCGGGTCGGACGGGAACAAGGCGGTTCGGGGCCCTCGCGAAGCGCAGGAGAGGCGGCGCGCCTCCCAGCCCGCCTCGCGAGCGATGCGCCGGAGTTCCTGGTCGACGCGGGCCGTCGGAGGCACGGCGAGCCAGCCGTGCCCGAACATCGTCTGCAGGGTCCAGGCCCCCGCCTTCCGCATCCGGGCAATCCTCGGCGCGAGGGTCCCACCGGCCAAGCCGAGCCGATCGGTAAACCGCTCGCTCGCCTCGAACAGCCGGGCCGGTTCAGGGTCCTGAAGGAGGGCGGGAAGCTGCCGGCCCGCCCGCTCGATCCGGCGTCGGAGCGACCGGTCGGCCAAGGCGCGAGGGGAAGGCATCGGCCGGCCCATCCAGCCGATCCAGATCGGACCGGGCCAGGGACGATGGACGATCTGACCCCACGGGGGAATCCCCGGTCGGGTCCGGAACTCGAGGCCTCCGCCTAGGATGGCCGCCACGCCCCCGAGACCCCCACCCCCGAACAGATCGGCCAGGTGGGCGGTCTCGATCGCACGGGACCGCTCGATCCCGAAGAGCCGGGCCACCGCGAGAGCGGTCGCGAGGGCGCCCGCCGCGCTCATGCCGAAGCCCTGCCCGATGGGAAGTTCGTGGGTCAGGAGCACCTCGAGGGATCCGGGACGACCGCCGCGCAGCCGTTCGGCGACCTCCCGGGAGATCGGCAGCGGGCGGCCCGAGTCGTCCACGACCCGCAGCCGGCGGCGGGCGGACGGGCGCCATCGGGCCACCGCCCGGGCGCCGGCGTCGAGAACGATCCCGCCGCCCAGCGATCCCCGTCCCCGCGGATCCCGGGATCCGGTCGCCGGGAGGAAGATGCCGGTGACGTGCCCCGGCGCGGTCGCCCACGCCGCTCGGGTGGCCTCCATCGGTCCTCGCCCGCCGGACTGACGACTACTTATAAGCCAAGGCGCCTTGGTTCTGCTGGGGAGTGTCGTCCCGCCCACCATGACCGAACCGGATCTCACGCCCACCGAATCGGAACGGCTGGAACGTGTCTCGTTTCTCGAGCTCCGCAACAACCAGTTGGCCGACGCGATCAAGCGGATCGAGAGCGAGCGGCATTACATGGAGGCGGAGATCCTCCGGCTCCAGCGGGAGGTCAAGCGGCTCAAGACCGAACTGGATCGGCTCCGCTATCCCCCGCTCATCGTCGGGAATGTCCGCGATGTGCTCACCGACGGCCGGATCGTGGTCAAATCCTCGACCGGACCCGACTTCGTGGTCAACACCGCGGAGTCGATCGAGGCGGCCAAGATTTCGGTCGGGAGCCGGGTCGCCCTCAACAAGCAGACCCTGGCGGTGATGGGCGTCCTACCGGCGTCGGTGGATCCCATGGTCTCGGCCAGCGAGATCGTCGCGAAGCCGACCGCCACCTACCAGGAGGTCGGGGGCCTCAGCGACCAGATCCGGGAGATCCGCGAAGCGGTGGAGTACCCCTTGCTCCGCAGCGAACTCTACCGCAAGATCGGGGTCGACCCCCCGAAGGGGGTCCTGCTCCTCGGCCCGCCCGGTACCGGAAAGACCCTCATCGCGAAGGCGGTCGCCCACCACACCAACGCCACCTTCATCCGGCTGGTCGGGAGCGAACTCGTCCAGAAGTACATCGGGGAGGGCGCCCGGCTGGTCCGGGAGCTGTTCCAACTGGCGCGGGAGAAGGCCCCGTCGATCATCTTCATCGACGAGGTGGACTCGATCGGCGCCAAGCGGCTCGAGGTCGCGACGAGCGGCGACCGCGAGGTCCAGAGGACCCTCATGCAGCTGCTCGCCGAGATGGACGGCTTCGAGCCCCTGTCCAATGTCAAGATCATCGCCGCCACGAACCGCCCCGACATCCTGGACGATGCGCTCCTGCGGCCCGGGCGGTTCGACCGGATCATCGAGATCCCGGTCCCGGGCGAGGCCGGCCGGGCCGAGATCTTCCGGATCCACTCCCGGGGCATGGCCCTGCGGGAGCCGATCGACTTCGAACTTTTGGCCCAGCGGTGCGAGGGCGTGACCGGCGCCGACATCAAGGCGATCTGCACCGAGGCCGGCATGGGGGCGATCCGCGAGGAGCGGGACCAGGTGACCCTCCAGGACTTCGAGCGGGCCGTCGAGAAGGTGGTCGGCGAGGAAGAACTCCGAAAGGAGTCGGTGACGATGTTCGCCTGAGGGCGAACCCACGATCACCCCGGCGGGGCGGGCTCCAGGGTCCAGCGCCCGACGATCCGGGCCCCGGCGGTGGCCGAGAGATCGAGCAGATACCCGGGCGAACCCGGGTCGGCCGCGACGGGCCGATCGACCGTGAACTCGATCGATTCACCGGCCGGCCCGACCTGGACCGGATACGCGTCGATCCCGACGGCCAGGTGGTAGCGGCCTCCCGGGGTGATCGACCCCCGGTAGTACCGGCAGCGCCGGGGATCCCGGCCGTGCCAGCGGTTCGTGGTCGCCAGGGAGCCCTCGGGGGCCAGGATCTGCCCGCGTTCCAGCTCCGTGGCGTCGACCCCCTTGAGCGCGACCCCGACCCGTTCGCCGGTGGCGGCGCTCCCCCGGTCGACGTCGTGGACCTGGATGGACCGGACCTCGACCGTCTTCGCGGTGGGGTAGAGCCGGAGCTTGGCGTGGGCCTCGAGACGGCCCTGCGCGACCAGCCCCAGGGCGACCGCCCCGACCCCCTTCACCTGGAAGGCGTGGTCGATCGGCACCCGGACCGGCCCCGGCCGCTCGGGGGCGGCCCAGTCTCCGATCGTCTCCCGCAGGTGGGGCAGCTCCTCGGCGAGGAACGGCTCCGACTCGAGCCGGCTGCCCTTGAGCGCCCGGCGGAGCTCGTCGTCCCCCACCGACGGCCCCCGCACGATCGTGGTCGGGAGGTCCACCAGGTCGACGGTGGCGAGGGTCTCGGCGAGAGGGCGGGTGAGTCCGTGGACGACGAGCAGGCACCGGTGGGCCATCGCGAGCGCGGTCGTCAGGGCGACCATCTTCTCCGGGAACCGGGTGGGTTCGACGAAGACGAACTGACGGTCGCCCTGGACCGAGTTGTAGAGGGTGAGATCGGAGGCCGTCCCCTTCTTGCCGAGGCTCGCGGCCACGCCGGGATCGCCGACGCACGCGATCACGATCGACGTCACCGGGGCCTCACTCCGTCCGGGACGGGGCCGACGCGGTCAGTTCGAGTTCGCCGTTGCGCAGGTTGAGGGTGACCTCGCTGCCGTCCCGGATCGTGCCCTCGAGCAGCCGGGTCGTCAGCGGATCGAGGACCAGCCGCTGGAGGGTGCGCTTGAGCGGCCGGGCGCCGAACTGGGGGTCGTAGCCCTGGGTCGCGAGCCAGCTGCGGGCGGGCGCGGTGGCCCGCAGCCGGATCCGGCGGGACTGGAGCCGGGACTCGATGAGGGCCAGCTGCAGGTCGACGATCCGGGCGATCTGGTCCGGCCCGAGCGAGTGGAAGACGACGATCTCATCCAGACGGTTCAGGAACTCCGGACGGAAGTGGGCCCGCAGGACCGGCTCGAGCAGCTGACGGCGGTCGGCCTCGGGGGGCGCCTCGGCGAGGAGTTCGGTGCCCAGATTGCTGGTCATGATCACCAGGGTCTGCCTAAAGTCGACCGTCCGACCCTGCCCGTCGGTCAGCCGGCCGTCGTCGAGCAGCTGCAGCAGGACGTTCACGACCTCCGGATGGGCCTTCTCCACCTCATCGAAGAGCACGACCGTATACGGCCGGGTCCGCACCGCCTCGGTCAGCTGGCCGCCCTCCTCATAGCCGACGTAGCCGGGCGGGGCCCCGATGAGCCGGGCGACGGTGTGCTTCTCCATGTACTCGCTCATGTCGATCCGGACCATCGCCCGCTCGGAGTGGAAGAGGAACTGCGCGAGGGCCTTGGCCAGTTCGGTCTTCCCGACCCCGGTCGGCCCGACGAAGAGGAAGCTACCTGTCGGCCGGTTCGGGTCCCCGAGGCCGGAGCGGGATCGCCGAACGGCCCGGGCGACCGATTCGATCGCCGCCTCCTGGCCGACGACCCGGGCCCGGAGTTCCTCCTCCATCTTGAGGAGCCGGCCGGACTCCCCCTCCATCATCCGGGCGATCGGCACGCCGCTCCACTTCGCGACCACCGCGGCCACGTCGGCCTCGTCGACTTCCTCCTTGAGCAGGCTGTCGGCCGCATGCCCTTCCACCTCGGCCGAGACGGCCGCCACCTGCTTTTCCAGGTCGGGGAGGGTCCCGTAGCGCAGCCGGGCGGCGGCCTCGAGATCCCCGGTCCGCTCGGCCATTTCGGCTTCGGTGCGGGCCGACTCGAGGCGGGCCCTCAACTGGCGCAGTTCCTGGACCCGGTCCCGTTCCCGCTTCCACTGGGTGGAGAGCTGCTTCTCCGACTCCCGGAGGTTGGCGAGCTCCTTCTCGAGCCGGCCGAGCCGCTCCTTGGAGGAGGGATCCTTCTCCCGGCCGAGCGCCATCCGCTCGATCTCGAGCTGCCGGATGCGCCGGGTGAGCTCGTCGAGCTCGGTGGGCCGGGAGTCGAGGGTCATGCGGACGCCCGAGGCGGCCTCGTCGACCGCATCGATCGCCTTGTCGGGCAGGTGCCGGTCCGGCAGGTAGCGGGCGGTCAGGGTCGCCGCGGCGACCAGCGCCGAGTCGTGAATCTTGACCCCATGGTGGACCTCGTAGCGCTCCCGCAGGCCGCGCAGGATCGAGATCGTCTCCTCGACCGACGGTTCGACCACCAGGACCGGCTGGAACCGACGTTCGAGCGCCGCGTCCTTCTCGATGTACTTCCGGTACTCCTGGATGGTCGTCGCCCCGATGCAGTGGAGGGCGCCGCGGGCGAGGGCCGGCTTCAGCAGATTCGAGGCGTCCAGGGCCCCGCCTTCCGTGGCCCCGGCGTGGACCAGCGTGTGGATCTCGTCGATGAACAGGATGACCGCCCCCTCCGATCGCTCGACCTCCTCGATGACCGCCTTGAGCCGCTCCTCGAACTCGCCCCGGAACTTGGCGCCGGCCAGGAGGGCCCCGAGGTCCAGGGCGACGATCCGCTTGTCCCGGAGCGTCTCGGGCACATCCTGCTGGGCGATCCGCAGCGCGAGCCCTTCCACGACCGCCGTCTTGCCGACCCCGGGATCCCCGATCAGGACCGGGTTGTTCTTCGTGCGGCGGGAGAGGATCTGCAGGACCCGGCGAATCTCCTCGCCCCGGCCGATGACCGGGTCGAGCTTGCGCGACCGGGCCAGTTCGGTCAGGTCCCGACCATACTTCTCCAGGGCCCGGTACTTCGCTTCCTCCGACCGGCTGGACACCGGGCGGTCGCCGCCGCGGATCTCCTGGAGCCGGCGTTCAAGCTCGCTCTTGCGGACCCCGGCGGAGTCGAGGAGCTCCCGGGCCGGGGAGGCGACCGAGAGCAGGCCGAGCAAAAGCTGGTCGACGGTCGTGTAGCGGTCCTTGCGGCGGTTCGCCTCCGCCTCGGCCGCCTCGATGACCTCCGAGAGCGACCGGGACAGGTACTGGTCGGACGGCGCGACGTGATCGGCGGTCGGCCGGCCCCCGAGCCGCCGGTCGAGCTCCTCCCCGAGCCGGCCCGGGTCCGACCCGAGCCGCTCGAGGAGCGCGGGGACCGGACCGTCCCGCTCGGCCAGGAGGCTGGCCAGAAGGTGCTCCGGTTCGACCGACGCGTGCCGTCGCTCGCTGGCGATCTGGAAGGCGCGTTCCAAGGCGACCCGCGCCGCATCGGTCAGCCGCTCGAGGTGCATGGCCCCCTTCTATCGGAGCGAGCCGATTTAAGGACGGCGCCTGTCCCACGGTCGTGGCCGACCTGACCGTGGAGCTCGCCGGAGTTCCGCTGCGGAACCCCCTGCTCCTGGCGTCGGGAATCTGGGGCGAGACCGGGGCCTCGATGGCCGCCGCCTACGCCGCCGGCGCGGGCGGCGTGGTGACCAAGTCGATCGGGGCGGAGCCCCGGTCCGGCTATCCGAACCCCACCGTCGAGCCGCTCGGACCGGTGGGCCTCCTCAACGCGATGGGGCTGCCGAACCCGGGCATCGACGAGTACCCCGCGGAGATCGAGGTGGCCCGGGCCTCGGGTGCCCCCGTCATCGGCTCGATCTTTGCCGCCGCCCCGCGGGAGTTTGCCGCCCTCGCCCGCCGGATGGCCGGGACCGGAGTGGTCGCCCTGGAGCTCAACTTGAGCTGTCCCCACGCGCACGGCTACGGGAGCGAGATCGGGAGCGACCCCCGGCGGGTCGAACGGATCGTGCGCAGCGTGGTCGCCGCGGTCGACCTCCCCGTCCTCGCCAAGATCACCCCCAACACCGCCGATCCGGCCGGCCTCGCTCGGGCCGCCGAGCGGGGCGGGGCCCACGCGATCAGCGCGATCAACACCGTCCGGGCCTTGGGAATCGATGTGACCCTGGCCCGACCGATCCTCGCCCATGGCCTCGGGGGCCTCAGCGGGCCGGCGATCAAACCGGTCGGGCTCGCCTGCGTCTGGCAGATCTTCGAGGCGGTGCGGATCCCGATCGTGGGGATCGGCGGGATCGCGTCGGCCGACGACGCCCTCGAGTATCTTTTGGCCGGCGCCCGGGCGGTGCAGATCGGAACGGCCCTCTCCGGTCCCGGCGTGGCCCTGTTCGGGACGATCGCCCGGGACCTCGCCTCCCGGCTCGATGCCCTGGGGATCGACCGGTGGGAGGAGGCGGTGGGCCGGGCCCACGGGCGGCCCCCCTCCTCAGCCGTCCAGCAAGCCCCCGCCCGGCTTAGGAGGCCCTCGAAGCCTCGGAGGGCGCCGTGACCCTCCCGAGCCGGTCGATCGTACCCATCTCCGAGGTGGTCCACGAGACCCCCTCCACCGTCACCCTGAGGTTCGCTTGGGCGCCCGCGGCCCGCCCCGGCCAGTTCGTCATGGTCTGGATCCCCGGGGATGATGAACTGCCCATGTCCCTCTCCTACCCGAACGGCCCGATGGGCGGGGTCACGGTCAAGGCGATGGGAGCGACCAGCCGGGCCATCCAGACCCTCCGCCCGGGGGACCGGATCGGGATCCGTGGCCCGTACGGCCGTCCGTTCGACCTGACCCCGCGTCGGGTGCTCGTCGTGGCGGGAGGCTCCGGGGCGGCGGTGCTCGCCCCGGCCGCCGAGTCGGCCCGGGCGGCGGGCCACGCGGTCGACGTCGCCCTGGGGGCCGTGACGGCGTCCGAGCTCCTGTTCCGGGGACGCTTCGAGCGGATGGGCGCCTCCACCGAGGTCGCCACCGATGACGGCTCGGCCGGGAGACCAGGATTCGTCACCCCCCTGGCCGAACGGCTCCTGGAGGAGCACCCGTACGACGCCGTCTGGACCTGCGGCCCCGAGGTGATGATGCGGCGCGTGGCCGATCTCGCCGACCGCCACCACGTCCCGGTGATCTGTTCGGTCGAGCGGCAGATGAAGTGCGCCCTGGGTCTGTGCGATGCGTGCGCTCTCGGCCCCCTCCATGTCTGTGTCGACGGCCCGGTGCTCCCGTGGGAGAGCCTCCGGGGCCTGGAGGAGTTCGGAAGGTCGTTCCGGGATCCGGCCGGGCGGCGGCGGGCCTACGGCTCCGCCCCGCCCTGAGCCCCAAGGCCGCCGATCGCCCGGCCCACCCCGCCCCCCACCCTCCACGCCAACCCAGAGCCTTTATCGTCCGAACCCCTTCTGAGCGCTCCGGAGGGGCGCGATGAAGGTCATTGTCGTCAGTGGAGGGGTGATTTCCGGCCTGGGCAAGGGCATCACGACCTCCTCGCTCGGCCGGCTCCTGAAGGCGCGGGGGTTCTCGGTCACGATCCTCAAGATCGACCCGTACCTCAACGTCGACGCCGGCACGATGAACCCCTACCAGCATGGGGAGGTCTTCGTGCTGGACGACGGCACCGAGGCCGACCTCGACCTCGGCAACTACGAGCGGTTCCTCGACCAGCCGCTCAACGGGCGCCACAACCTCACGACCGGCAAGATCTACCGCACGGTCATCGAGAAAGAGCGCCGGGGCGACTACCTCGGCAACACCGTCCAGATCATCCCGCACGTCACCGGGGAGATCAAACGGGTGATCCGGGAGGTGTCGGAGTCGGAGGGGGCCGAGGTCACCCTGGTCGAAGTCGGGGGCACGGTCGGCGATATCGAGTCGATGCCGTTCCTGGAGGCCCTCCGGGAGCTTTCCTACGAGCTCGGGGAGCACCGGATGGCCTTTGTCCACACCACCTTGGTCCCGGTCGTCGGCCCGGTCGGGGAGTCGAAGACCAAGCCGACCCAGCACTCGGTCCGGGAGCTCCGGGCGATCGGCATCCGGCCCCACCTCATCTTCGCGCGCTCCCCGGTGCCCCTCGCCCCGGAGATCAAGACCAAGATCTCCCTCTTCTGCGATGTGCCGCCCCAGGCGGTCATCTCGGTCCCCGATCAGCGGGTGGTCTACGATGTCCCGCTGGTCCTGGAAGCCCAGGGGGTGGGGGAGATCCTCGGGCGGCTGCTCGAGCTCCCCGAACGGGCCCCGGACTACACCGCCTGGTCGGAGTTCCTCCAGCGGTACCACCACCCCGACCGTTCGGTCCAGATCGCCGTGGTCGGCAAGTACACCGAACTCCGCGATGCCTACCTCTCCCACTCGGAGGCGTTCCACCACTGTCAGGGTCGCCTCGGGGTCGGGATCCGGCTCGCCTGGTACGACTCGGAGGAGCTGACCCGGGATCCGGCCCTCCTCCAGCGGGTCGCCCGCTCCGACGCGCTCCTGGTCCCGGGAGGCTTTGGTCCCCGCGGTGTCGAAGGGAAGATGCTCGCGATCGGGGCGGCCCGGTCGAGCGGACTGCCGTTCCTGGGCGTCTGCTACGGCTTTCAAATGGCGGCGATCGAGTTTGCGCGCACGACCTTGGGGCTCACCGGGGCCAGCAGCACCGAGGTCGATCCCGAGACCCCGGATCCGGTCGTCTGCCTCCTGGAGGAACAGAAGGGGCTCGAGCACCTCGGCGCCACGATGCGCCTCGGCGCCCAGCGGATCGACCTCGTCCCGGGGTCGAAGATCGCCGGGCTCTACGGCCGCACCGAGATTCGGGAGCGGCACCGCCACCGCTACGAGATCCACCCCGGCTACCTCGACCGGTTCGAGGGGGCCGGTCTCCGCGTGACCGGCCGCAGCCCCGACGGCCGGGTCGAGGCGCTCGAGGTCCCGTCCCACCCGTTCTTCATCGGCGTCCAGTTCCATCCGGAGTTCCTTTCCCGGCCCGAAGCCCCCCATCCGCTCTACCGGGGCCTGGTCGAGGCCGCGCTCGCCCACCAACAATCGGAGGTACGGGCCCCTGTCCCCCCCTCGCCTGCGGGCGCGTGACCTCGCCGGCCACCCCGATGTGCCGGGGTGGATCGAGGGGCACCTGGAGGAGTACCGCGCCCTGGGAGGGGTGGCGTTCGCCCTCGTCCGGGACGGCACCGGAACGACCCAGGTCATCCTGAAGAAGGGGACGGCCGACCCGAGTTGGTTCGAGCTGCTCGCCGCCCTTCCGAGGGAGTCGGTCGTCCGGATCGAGGGGATCGCGCGGAGTTCGCCGAAGGCGGCGAAGGGCGTCGAGTTCCATCCGACCGGGATCCGGGTGGTCACCCGGGCCGAAACCCCGCTGCCCCTCGGGGTCGTGGACCGGGTCCATGTCGAGTTGGACACCCGGCTCAACCACCGGGTCCTCGACCTGCGGAAACCCTCGGTCCGGCAGATCTTTGAACTCCGGTCGGCGCTGCTGCGGGGCTGGCGGGAGGCGTTCCACCGGCGGGGGTTCATCGAGGTCGAGACCCCGAAGCTCCTCCGGCAGGGTGCGGAGGGGGGCGCGACCCTCTTCCCGGTCGACTACTTCGGGCAGCGGGCCTACCTCGCCCAGAGTCCCCAGCTCTACAAGCAGATGCTCATGGGGGCCGGATTCGAACGGGTCTTCGAGATCGGCCCCGCGTTCCGGGCCGAGCCGTCCGACACGGTCCGCCACATCACCGAGTTCACCAGCCTCGACGCCGAGGTGGCCTCGATCGAGACCGCCGAGGAGCTTAGGGAGATCCTGGAAGGGATCCTCCGGGAGGCGATCGAGTCGACCCGCAGCGCCCTGGCCGAGATCGCCAACCCGTGGGCCGAGACGCTCACGCCCCCGACCGTGCCGTTGCCCCGGATCCCGTTCGCCGAGGCCGAGGCGGAGTTCGGTCGGGCCGGTGCCGAGCGGGATCTCACGACCGAGGAGGAGAAGCGGCTCGCCGAGTCGGTCCGGGAGCGGACCGGCAGTGCCTGGTTCTTCTTGACCGACTTCCCCACGGCGATCAAGCAGGGCACCTTCTACGCGCGCCGTCAGGACGACGATCCCCGGCGGACCGGGTACTTCGACCTGTACTTCGAGCACCTTGAGGTCGCGAGCGGGGGTCCCCGGGAGCACCGGCTCGAACGGCTTCTCGCCAACCTGGCCACGGCCGGCCTCGACCCCGCCGGGTTCGCCGGCTATCTCGAGCCGTTCCGCTTCGGCATGCCGCCCCATGGGGGCTGGGGGCTCGGAATCGACCGGCTCGTCCAGGCCCTGACGGCGCTCCCCAACATCCGGGAGACCCGGCTGTTTCCCCGGGACCGCTGGCGCCTCGACCCGTAGGAGCGATCGATGAGCAGCGTCCGGCGCGCCGAACCGATGCCCCCCGAACTGACCGGACGTTGGACCGCGGTCTTCGAGGAGGGGGGGTTCCGGCCGCGGTTGCTCGAGATCGCCGACCGGTTCCCCGAGGAGCGGTCGCTTGAGGTGCCCTTCGGGGTCATCGATTCCATCGATACCCCGCTCGCCGACCTGCTCCTCGAGCGGCCCACCGAACTCCTCGCCGCCGGGACCCAGGCGATGCGCGAACTGCTCCCGGTGGCGGGTCCGGAGGCCGACGGCTTCCGCCTGAGGATCGTCGGCCTCCCCCCGACCGCCCACCGGTCGATCCGCTCGATCCGGGAGACCGACCTCAACCGGTTCGTCGCGATCGACGGGATCGTCCGCAAGGTGACCGAGGTCCGGCCGCAGATCCGCGAAGCGGTCTTCCAGTGCGCGGCCTGTTCGACCGAGTTCATCGAGGTGCAGGAGGAAGGGGCGCTCGCCCTCCGCGAACCCCTCGAGTGCCCCGAAGCCCAGGGCGGCTGCGGTAAGCCGGCCGGACGCACCCGCTTTCGGCTCCTGCCGGAACGCTCGACGTACGTGGACAGCCAGCGGATCGAGATCCAGGAGAGCCCCGAGACCCTCCGCGGGGGCGCCCATCCCCAGGGGGTCCCGGTCTTCTTCACCGAGGATCTGACCGGCCGGGTGATCCCCGGCAACCGGATCGTCGCGAACGGGATCCTCAAGAGCCTGCAACGGAACCTGCCCGGCCGCAGCGGGAGCGGACGGGCCACGACCTTCGATCTCTCGATCCTGGCGAACTCGATCGAGTCGAAGCAGGTCGACTACGCCGAGATCGAGATCACCGAGGCGGACGACCAGCTCTTCCAGCGCTTCCGGGGGGACCCCACGATCGTCGACAAGATCGTGCTCTCCCTCGCTCCGACGATCAAGGGGATGGAGCAGGAGAAGGAGGCGATCGCCCTCCAGCTCTTCGGCGGCGTCGAGAAGCACCACGCGGACGGGATCCGGGTCCGCGGCGACATCAACGTCCTCCTGATCGGTGACCCGGGGGTCGCGAAGAGCCAACTGCTCCGCTACATCACCGACGTGGCGCCCCGGGGGATCTACACCAGCGGCAAGGGCGCGACGGCGGCCGGCCTCACCGCGGCCGCGGTGAAGGACGACTTCGCCGGGGGCCGGTGGGTGCTCGAAGCCGGCATGCTGGTCCTGGCGGACGGCGGAATGGCGATCATCGACGAGCTCGACAAGATGTCGGCCGAGGACCGGTCCGCCATGCACGAGGTCCTCGAGCAGCAGACCGTCTCGATCGCCAAGGCGGGCATCACGGCCACCTTGAACGCCCGTTGCCCCGTCCTGGCCGCGGCCAACCCGAAGTGGGGACGGTTCGACTCGACCAAGTCGATCGCCGAGCAGATCGATCTCCCCCCGACGCTGCTCTCCCGGTTCGACGTCATCTTCTCGATCATGGACCGCCCCGAGGAGAAACGGGACCGCTTCCTCGCGTCCCGGATCCTCCAGGCGCACCGGGACGGCGAGGCGCGGCCGTCGGTCGGAGGGACCGTCACGGCCGGGGCTCCGCTCTCCCCCGACCAGCTCAAGAAATACATCGCCTACGCCCGCAAGACGGTCCGGCCGGTGCTGACCGACGGGGCCCTGGTCGCGCTCGAGAACTACTACGTCAGCGTCCGCAAGCAGGGGGAGGAGCCGAACGCCCCGGTGCCGATCACCGCCCGACAGCTCGAAGCCCTGGTGCGGCTCAGTGAGGCGGCGGCCCGGGCCCGGCTCTCCCCGACGGTCGAGCCGGGCGATGCCCAACGGGCGATCCAGATCATGGAGAACTTCCTGCGGCGCGTCTCCTCGTCGGAGGGGCGGATCGACATCGACCTCGTCACCAGCGGGGTCTCCCATTCCCAGCGGGAGCGGATGAGCGTCCTCACCGCCCTCCTCCAGCGGCTGCAGAGCGGCAGTTCGGGCACCTTCCACATGGAGGAGGCCCAGGCCCAGGCGGAGCAGGAGGGGATTTCGGCGGCCCAGTTCCAGTCGCTGTTCCACTCGCTCCGGAGCCAGGGCGAACTCGTGGAGGTCCGGCCGAACAACTGGCAGCTGATCCGCTTTGCCTGACGCGCGCCCGGACCACCGGCGATTTCTTAACAACCCGCCTCCGTGCCCCCTCGGACGGCGGCACCATGACCGGGGCGGAGGGATGGGTGATGCGGGTCCACCGGATCCGGGCCGAGACGGTCGTCGCCATCTGCGACGGCGACCTTTTGGGGCGTCAGCTGCCCGTCGGGAACCGGGGCCACACCGTCACCGTCTCGCCGCAATTCTACGGGGACCGGCCGGTGGGACGGGAGGAGATCGAATGGGCCCTCCAACGGGCGACGATCGCGAACCTGCTCGGGGAGCGGACGCTGGCGCTGGCGTATGAGCTCGGCCTCGTGACCGCCGAAGGCACGGGCCGCCTCGGCGGGGTGCCCCACGCCGAGATCTTCACGGTGCCGCACTGAAGACGACGGGGGAAGCGATGGCGGGGGGAGAGTTCTGCGTCGTCTGCGGATCGACCGGGGTCCCCTTGGTCGACGGGGTGTGCAGCCGCTGCGCCGCGGAGCGAACGACCCCGGTCGAGCTGGTGGCCGATCCGACCGTCATCCTCTGCCCGGTCTGCGGCGCCCGGAAGGTCGGGCCGACCTGGGTCCGGCAGAACTCTTCGATGCTCCTTACGGCCGAGGACCTCACCCCGCTCCTGCGCGTCCACCCGGAAGTCGGGGTCCGCCGCGTCGAGTGGACCGAGGTGGCCCACCGTCCGGCCCTTCGGGAGTACCGGGCCCGGGTCCACCTTAGGTTCCGGGAGCAGGAGCGGATCGCCGACCTGGCCGTCACCGTCCGGGTCGAACGGCGTCCGTGTGTGGACTGCAGCCGGAAGACCGGCCACTACTACACCGCGGTGATCCAGGTCCGGACCGAGGAAGGGAGCCGCCACGAACGGGCCGAGGAGCGGCGGGATCGGTTGGCCGGCCAGTGGGACGCCGTGGCCCGGGAGGGCCGGCCGGACTGGACGCGGGCGATCTCCTGGCGGGAGGCCCTCCCCGAGGGTTGGGACCTGTTCTTCACCGATACCCTGATGGCCCGGGCGATGGCCAAGCTCGCCAAGCAACGGGCCGGTGCCGATCTCAAGGAGTCGGCGACCCTGGTGGGCCGGCGGCACGGCGAGGATGTCTACCGGGTGACCTTCTGCCTCCGGTTCCCGCGACCGGCCGACCCCGCGGACCCTGCGCCGCGGGTCGGTCGGAGGACCGCCGCTTGGAACAATACCCTTAAGAAGCGCCCCCGGGTTCGAACCCCCGAGGACGGGTCGGTCGCTCCATGATGCGGAAGAGCGGATTGCTTCGAAGGCGCCACAGTTCGGATATCCTGGAAGAGGGCAGCTTCATCGATTTGGGCGCCACGGAAGATCCCGGGGAGGCGTTCGCCGGAACCAAGGCGTCGGTCCGGATGGCGGAGATCCTCCGCTACGATGATGTCCACGCCGCCGCGAAGTGGACCTACCAGGGGGACATCGTCATCCTGGACATCACGTCGATCGCGAACGACGCGGTGGCGGTCCGCCGCATGAGCCTTGACCTCAAGAACATCACGAAGGACACCGGCGGGGACGTCGCGGGGATCGCGAAGAACCTGCTCTGCCTCACGCCGGCCGGGATCCGGGTCGACCGCCAGAAGCTGCGCTCCCAGATCTGAGCCGCCCGGCGGTCCGGTCCGTCGTTCAGTTCTCGACGATCCGGACGCTCTCGCCGCCGTGGCGGGTCGCCCGGGGACGGACCTCGCAGAAGAGCGGCGTGTGGTAGCCGCCGCCGGTCACCAGCGCGACGCCGACCGGGAGCGACTGGATCATCTCGGTCATGCCGGCGGTGAGGCCCTCGATCGACTGGGCGATCGCCTTGAGGTCGAGCGGGTTGGTCACCTGGAGGATCAGCTGGGTATTGCACTGCGAAAGGACGCTCTTGTCGATCCGGGCGGCCCGCTGGGTCACGACGCACAGCCCGAGGCCGAACTTCCGACCCTCGCTCGCGATGTTCTTGAGGATCCGGGAACAGGTGGCCGTGCCCTGTTGGGGGGCAAAGTTATGGGCCTCCTCGATGACCAGGAAGAGGGGGGGGATCCGGCCCTTCTTCCGGTTCTCGAAGAGCGTCGTGGCGATCCGGGCGACCACCAGTTCCTGGACATCGGGCGCCACCCCGCGGAGGTTCACCAGGGTGGCCTCCCCCTTCTGGACGAGGTCGTTCAGGCTGGTCCCCTGCGGCGCGAGCAGCTTGGTCTGCTCGAGGTATTCGAGCCGTTCCCGCAGTTGATCCCCGACCGCGCCCTCGAGGGCATCGGCGGCCCGGACCAGATCCTTCATCGTGTAGTCGGGGCGGCTCGCCTCGACCGCCTCGATGATCTGCTTGAGGGGGGCGAGGTAGGTCTTCACGTTCGTGAGGCCCATGAAGACCAGCAGGTCCCGGGGATCGATGTGGCGGAGCGAAAAGGTGAGGGGCTTCGCGGAAGGGTTCAGGGTGGGATCGGGGGAGTACTCCTGGACCTGCCGGCCGAACCCCTGGGACTCGACCCCGAACCGGGCGTGGACCCCGTTCTTCTCGGCCGGGACCCTCAGCGACCCGTACTCGCCGTGGGGATCGATGATGACGCAGGTCACCTTGTGGCGCAAGAGCTCCTCGATGAGGACCCCCAGGAGGTAGCTCTTGCCGCCGCCGGTCTTGGCGAGGACGCTCACGTGCCGCTGGACCAGCTGGTTGATGTCGAGCTCGACCCGCAGCCGATGGTTGCGCAGAAGGCCGACGTAGGCGCCCGCGTCGAGCTTGTGGGTCAGTCCGAGGACCGCGGCGATGAGCGGCTCCTCCGCCCGGAAGACGTGGGCCCCGGAGCGGAACGGGATCGTCGGCAGCTTGACCAGTCCCTGGCCGTCCCGGTAGCCGATGATCCGGGCCGTCCCGAGGAGCGTCTCCTGCACCGTCGCTTCCTGGGACGGCACCAGCTGACGGGCCCGGTCGAGGTTGAGGTCGCTCTTCCGATGGAGATCGTCGAGCTGGCAGAGGACCGGCCCATGGAGTTCGTCCTCGACCGCCAGGTAGTCCCCCCGCTCGACCGGCAGGGTCAGGGAGAGCTGGAACTGGCCGAGCCCCACATCCCCGAAGATGCGTCCGACTTCCTCCACGCTTCGAGGAGCGGGCGGCTCCGATATTAGCCTGACGCGGAGTCGGAAATCCGCGGAGCCCCCGGGACGCCGACCCCGCCGGGCGCGGAAGCCTTTATATGAAGGGCATTTCTCGAAAGTCGCCTCGAAGCATGGGAACTTTCCCGGCGGTGTCCGAGTGACCGACGCGACCGAAGAACTAGAGCGGAAGCACGCCGAATCGAACGCACGGGCCGACCAGTTGCGGGCCCAACGCGACGACCTCAACGCCGCCGCCCGGGCGGTGGCGGACGAACGGGCCGATCTGCTCCAGCTGCTCCGCGCCAAGAGCGCCGAGGCCCAGGAGCACCGGCGCCACCGTGACGAACTGAACGCGAGCGTCCGCGAGGAGAAGCGGCTCCGGGAGGAGTGGAACCGCAAGCTCCAGGAGGCCGGGGACCGGGTCCAGGAACTCAAGCGATCCCGCGCCCCCCGGCCGGGCGCGGTCCCCGTCTGGAGGCTCCGCAAGGAGCTCAAGGAGCTCGAGTTTAGGCACATGACGACGGCCCTCACTCCGGACGCCGAGCGCCGGCTCATCGAGGAGATGAAGCGGCTCGAGGCCGGGATCCGGGAGCAGGACGACCAGCTGCGCCAGGACCCCGAGATCGATCAGGCCCTCCAGGCGATGAACGAGGCGCACGAGGAGGCGGAACGGCACCATGCCGCCGTCGGCCAGTTCGCCGACGAGGCCCAGCGGGAGCACGAGGCGATGGTCACCCTCTACGAACAGGTCGACGACCTGCGCCGGCAGGCCGACGAGATCCAGGCCCGCCTGATCGAGGTCAAGGGCAAGGCCGACGAGGCCCACCGGGGCCACATCGCCGCCATCGAGGAGGTGCGCGATATCGAGAAGCTGCTCTACGCCGCCCGGGGCGGTCGGGGACCGATGGCCTGGTCGGAGGCCGAACCTCCCCGGGAAGAGGACTTTCTGGCCCGGCTCAAGAAGGGGGAGAAGGTCTCGACCGAGGACCTGCTGGAACTCCAGAAATCCGGTCGCGACTGAGCCATGCCGGATCCCCCCTCGGCGCCCGGCGAGCTCCCGGTCGAGGGGCTCCTCTTCGATCTGGACGATGTGCTGGTCCCGGTCCATACGGTCCTCCAGTGGCAGTGGGCCTGGCGACCCAACGGCCCCCGGCTCGCCCCGGGGCACGCCCAGGCGGTCCTCAAGCGGGCGTTGAAGGCCTGGGACCGACGCCGCTGGTCGGGCCTGGTCGGACGGGCCCCTCCCGTGACCCCGGACGACCTGCGGATCCACCTCGCGTCGATCCTGGACGGCCTTGCGGGCCGACCCCTGCCGAAGGAGGAGAGCGAGGCGGTCGTCGCCCGGTTCCTGCGCCCCTCGGGTCCCATTGAGACCTTCCCCGAGGTCCGGCCCCGACTCGAGGCCTGGCGCCGCGCCGGTCTGCGGCTCGGCATCCTCACCCCGCTGCCCCTGGAGACCGCCCGGCGGATCCTGCGACGCGCCGAGTTGGACGAGCGGCTGCTCCTCCTGACGGGCGAGGACGGCGCCGGCACCTATCCTCCTGCTCCCGGCGCCTTTAGGAGTGCGACCGACCGGCTCGGCACCCCCCGACGCAAGACCGCCTATGTGGGCGACCTCTTCTGGAGCGATGTCCACGCCGCCGCGCGGACGGGCCTCCGATCGATCCTCCTCGATCGACGGGAGATGTGGCCCCATGTGACCGAGGACCGCATCCTCACGCTCGACGCGCTCGAGGCCGCGCTTCGGCGACCCCCCGCCCCCGAGGGACGGGTCGGGCCTACCGCCCCGGAGCCGACCGGTCCAGGCGACGATCTCCCCCCGTCGCCACCCGGGTGAGGTACCCGACGAGCGCCGCCGCCATCCGGAAGATGGCGAGGACCGAGCGTTGGTGCCGAAGGAGCCGGCGCACCCGGTAGTGGCCCCACAGGGTGCCGTGCTTCTCCGTCAGCTGCTTGCGGCCGTACCCGTTCCAGAACGCCTGGTAGAGGAAGCGAAGGACCGTGGGTCGAACCCGGTGGAGGACGACCGCCCTCGGGTCGTAGAGGATCTGCGCCCCCGCCCGGACCGCCCGGAGGTTCAGGTCGATGTCCTCGGCCGTGATGAAGCGGGCGTCGAATCCGCCGAGTCGGCGGAAGAGCTCGGTACGGTACCCGAGGTTGCACGAAGGGTAGCTCACGTCATTCCCGTCCTGATAGAGTTCGACCCGATCGAGCTCCCCGAAGGCCGAGGAGCCCATCGGGACGGTCCGGCCGGCCACCACGGCCGACCGGGCGAGCCCCTGTCGGATCCGGGCCAGCCACGCCGAGTCGGCGATGCAGTCCCCATCGATGAAGGCAAGGCCGTCGCCCCGAGCCCGCGCCGCGGCCGCGTTACGGCCCTGCCCCCGGGACCCGGGGCTCTGCCAGGCCCGGAAGGTCTCCGGAGAACGCTCGGCAAACTCGCGGGCGATCTGGAAGGTGCCGTCCCGACTCAGGGCATCGACGATCAGCACTTCGAACGGAGGTTCCTGCGGGACCAGACTCTCAAGGAGGCGACGCAGGTTGGGAGCCTCGTTCCGAACGGTGACGACCACCGAGACGAGGGCGGGGGAAGGGTTACTTTCCAAGTTCCATCACGACAACATCCTTAACGGCCCGCATGCTCTTGAAGGGGAGCACCAGCCGCCCGACACTGTCGTTCTGGAAAAGACGAGCCTCGACGTCTTCACTCGGGGTCACGAGGACATGGGCGATGCCACCGGTGGAGGTGTCCACGACGAAGTTGTCGATCAAGCCCAGGATCTGTCCGTCGTTGGTCATCACGGTCTTGCCGCGAAGCTCGGTGACGAACTTTCGCATGTCGCCCTCGCTTCCCGTTGGGTGGGACGATATTTAACCGTTCGCTGGGACGGGAAGGGGCCGGCGCCGCCCCCATCGACCCGGGCCTCCCACCGCAACTTGCGCCCACCTCCCCATCCTCCGAGGAGCCGTCGGAGCTCAGGGCACCCTACCCCGCCCGAGTTCCCCTCTCCCGCTCGGTCAGCCGGGAGTGGCCGGCCTCCGAGGCGGAGAGGAGCGGAGGTCCTCCGCTGGGATGCCAGAGCGGGCTCGCCGAAATCCATGCTCCCGGTCGTCGTGTGGCTGAAATGAACGCCCCCGGCCACCCATCGCAGGGGCCGCAGAGTCCCGCGACCCGACCGGGTCCGGAGTTCAGAGTGTCGGTCGGCCGGCGATGACCCTAAGATGAGTCGGGCGACGACTCGGAGGAAGCCGGATTCGTGGTCAACCCCGGGCGGTCGCCCGGAGCCTCCACCCATGCCCGGCGGCCCGAAACCCCGAGCAACGCTTATATCGGGAGCCCCTGTCGAGGGCCCTCCGTCTATGGGGCAAACCGTCCACAAGCAGAATCCTGTGCTTCTGCACACCCTTCACGAA
>JAJYWS010000053.1 GCA_021791335.1 Thermoplasmata archaeon | reverse complement strand
GTCGCGCCATCGATACCTCGCGTCAGCGGGACCCCTTGCGGGGGCCCTCGGCTCACGGGTGAGGTCGGCCTACGAGAGACGCTATTTAACGATACCTCCGAACCCGCGGATCGGATCGCCCCCGTCCCGGACCGCTGGTGCCAGGGTACAGCGGACCGTGGCAGCTACCCCTCGGCCCTTGCCTTTGACCGGTGGGCGCCGTCGGGCCGATCGCCGTCGAGGTGAGACCGATCTATCACTTCTGCGATAGCTGACGGTCCGCTCTGCCCGGCTCCACATCGGAGCGCCTTTCGATAGCGAGATCCCTACCGGAAGCCGAGGGCGACCGAACTGATTCACCCTCGTCGGGGAGCCAAGGTTCCGACCTCCCTCGGCCGTGGGCCAAGCGTAATATCTCCCCCCCCGACTTTTGAGTGGCATGTCGGCCCGTACTGGGCTCCGGCCGCCAGCCCCGGCCGTCACCGGCCTTACCGTGGCCGCCGCGGCCGCGATCACCGTGATGCTGGTCCTCGGCGGGCTGGGGCTCACCGGCGGACTGACGACCCAGATCCGCCGCCTCCCCGAGCCGCCGAAGCTTCCCGGGGACTTCGGTCCCCGACTGGAACTGGCGATCCGCTCCGGGAACGGATCGATCCCGATGAACAACACGACCATCACCGTCCAGATCTGGTCGGCGGTCCCCTCCGCGTTCGCCTCGGGGGGGAGGCAGCTTCAGAACATCTCGGCGAACCTCCAGCAGTCGAACGGGTTCGAGGATCGGTTGTTCAACTGGACCGAGAACGGTTCGTCCCCGTCGGTTCCGCGGGCCGGGTTCCTGAGCCCGAGGTTCGACACCCTGGCGGGGGAGTGGGCGAGCCTGCTGGGGCGGGACTCGGGATCGAACTACCCGTCCGTGACGGTGATCGGGACCGAGTCGGTACGGGTGGGGTCGAATCTATCCATCTACCAGTACTACAACAATCTGGACTACAACCCGAGGAACATCCCGGTGGTGTCGGTGAACTCGACCGGGCTCAACTCGACGGTGGTGGAGAGTTGGTTCAACGGGACCGGGATCGAGCCGCAGAACTACTCGAAGCTGCAGTTGACCGATCTGGAGTTGCCGCTCCAGCTGACCTTTCCGCGCACCCCGAGTGAAGTGATTCCGCTGGCGAACGGGAGTGCGGGGAACGGTATCGGAGGGGCTCGGGAGAGCGGGTCGGGGCGTTGCCCGTATGCGACGACCACGGAGTCGTGCACGACAACCTATTACTCGACCGATCCGACGGTGACGACGAACACGCTGGTGCACACATCGTTCGTGAACGGGACCCTGCCGCTGATCGGGGTGCACATCGGGCGGAACGCCGACCCGGGGACCTCCGAGATTTCACTCTGGGCCTTGGTCTTTGTCGTCAACGACAGCATCGAACTCAACTCGGTGCAGACGACCGTATCGGCGACGGGGCAGACCAATTCGATGATGAGCACGTCCCCCTCATTCCTCTACATCGCGAACGGCACGGCGGCCGGGAGCGGGAGCGCGTTCAACGCGAATCCGACGAACATCACCACGCACTCTGGGGGAAACAAGAGCACCGCCTTGAACCGGACGACCGCGTTTGCGGGGATCCAGGGGGTGGAATACTCGTTCCAGCATTACAACCAGACGTCGTACAACTACCACGACATCTGGGAAAAGTACTGTTGTCCGGGCCCGACGGGAATCATCATCTGCAAGACGTCCCTGCAGTCCCATACCCTGACGTCGGTGGTCCATGGAGGGTTCACGGACGGGGCGATCGTGAACATCAACAGCACGGCGGGGCTCCAGGTCAAGGCCTCGTTCGAGCCGATCTACGTGGCGTGGGTCGTGCAGGCGCTCTACAGCACCTCGCATCACTTGGAGGTGAACCTGACCACCAGCGGATCGGAGTCGAGCTATCAGGCCGCCATGCTGTGGGCGAACACCACCGGCTACCTTTCCGCGGCCAATGCCTACAGCCAAGCCGCGTCCCTCTTAGACACCTTCTCGACTTCTCTCGGCCTCGCCCTTGCTGTGATCGAAGCGCAGTCGGCAGCAAGTGCGCTGGGCTTTGGTGCCGATGAGCCGGCGATGGTCGCGGAGTCGCTGGATCTGATCGCGACCACGACCGGGCTGAGTGCCAACCTGCTGTCGACCTTTTCGTCCATCAGTGCGGTGACCGGGACGAATGCGGGGGGGTCGGGGTATGGGCTTTCCGACGTTGAGGTGGGAACGGGATCGGGCTACGCCCTCCAGTTCTTTGAGAGCGCGAACCCTATCACCGCATCATTTGACGGGAACAGCTACAGTTTCGAGGCGCCGATGAACTACCTCAATGCCACGGCCATTATCGGCTGACTGAGCTCATCTCACTACCGGTGACCCCGCGGGGTTTACCGGCCTTCATGGTCGACCCCCCTCGAGAACCGGGGCTCGTGAGCGGGTGCCCACGGCATTGCCCGATGGGCTGCAGGGAAGCCCGATGAGGCGGCGGTGGGACACGTGCGAAGATTGGACCCTGGGGGGCGACGGGCGGTTGAGCGTGGCTGCCGACGCGCTGCGGCAGCGGCCGTTATCGATCCACTCGAGTTTCTCGAGCCTTCGCATAAGCCGGCCGAGACCAAACTTCGGCCGTTCCTGATCCGCCCTAATCCAGGGTCGGGAACCGCGGGTTGGCGCCGTCGTTGAACCTGGGCCATTTCGCCCGGGTCGACCCCACTTTGGCGACTGAACCTCCCGCCCGACGGACCCGCCTCGGCCGTCCCCTTCGGGCGGGGGCCAGTGGACCTGATTACGACGGCGAGCCCCCTGATGGGGTGAGGAACCTCTCCGGATCGAACTCGGGGTGGGCCGCCAGGTAGGTGCGGACCGGCGCGACCAGCCGGTCGAGCGCCTCGGCCACCGCGGCCTTGAGGTCCTGCGGGTGGATGCCGGCACGGGCCCACGCCGCCTCGAACGCCGGGTACTCGTCGAACTCCAGCGGACCCCCGAACTTCTCGGGCCGCGGGATCCGGAGCCGGTGCTCCCACGGAAAGACCACGTACCGGACGATCTCGACGACGGGATTGCCCTCGACCGTCTGGGCCGGGCAGAAGGCGCCCTTCAACCGTTCGCGGATCGTCTCGGCCGACGCCGAGATCGGGATTCCCGAGGTGGGATCCGACTTCGACATCTTCCGCTCGATCGCCCCGCTCGAGAGATCCATCCGCCCGCCCCCCTTGAGGGAGGAGAGGAGCGGGGTGTGGAGCGCCGACGGCACCGGCCAGCTGTAGTGGTGGGCGACCTCCCGCGCGAGCACGTGCGCCCGGCGCTGGTCGAGGCCCCCGTACGCCAGGTCGACCGGCAGCTCGAAGATGTCGGCGACCTGCATCGACGGGTAGAGGAGCTTCGCGGTGTCGAGGTTCTCCTCCTCCTCGCCGCGGCCGAGGATGGTCATCGCCCGGCGGGTCCGGGCGACGCTCGTCGCCTTCGCGACCCGGACGACCCGGGCCCAGTAGTCCGGGGCGGCGACCAGGTCGCTGGCCCAGCGGTACCGGGCCCGGACCGGATCGATCCCCAGGGCGGTGAAGACCGCCTGCATGTACCGCCCGCTCGCCCGGATCCGCTCCCGGTCGCTCCCGAGCTTCTCGTTGATCCAGGCATGCCAGTCGGCCAAAAAGACCGTGAGATCGCAGCCGGCCTCGAGGAGGTCGAGCATCTTCCGGGCGGGGATCAGGTGGGCCACGGTGAGCTGGCCCGACGGTTCGAACCCGATGTAGGCCCGGGGGGGTTCGGGCCGGGCGAAGAGCGCGGTGATCTCCCCCACCGTGACCTGCTCGACGGTGTCCCGGGTCGCCCGGGCCACGCGCTCCTCCAGGTCCATGCCCCGGATCAATCACCGCGCTATTTGGCCTGACCGATGGCCTTCGAGGGGAGGCCGCCCTTCCCCCGGAGGGCCGGCGCTCCCGGCCCTCGGGGGGGCCGATCAGAGGGTCGGGTTCGCCGCCTGGGCCGACTGCCAGAGCTCAAGGATCCCGGCTTCGAGGGCGTGCCGAGATTCGGCCGGCAACCGTTCGCACAGCGAGGCCATCGTTCGTTGGATCGTCGCGGTCGATCCCCGGCAGGTCTCCCGGCCGGTGTCGGTGAGCTCGAGCCGGTACGATCGGCGGTCGGTCGGGCTCGGGGTGCGGACCACCCAGCCCTGGGCGACCAGCCGGTCGATGAGCTCGGAGGTCGCGGGCAGCGTGATCCCGGTCGCTCGCGAGAGGATCGAGGGCGTGTCGGCCCGGCCGAGGGAGATCGATCGGAGTGCGACAAAATCGTTGTAGTGCAGGTGGTGCGGCTCGAGCGCGACCCGCACCGCATTGACGAGGTGCCGGTCGAGCGTCGTGAACAGCTCGAGGAGGGTCACGTACCCCTCGGGATCGTCGGTCGAGCGGACCGCGGAATGGGGGGTCCCGGCGGGACTGGACGAGGGGGAGGGTTCAGGAGGCAGCAAGCCCCGGCGGTCTTCAGGACACATTGCAGGCGACGTACGGGTCCCGCTGATAAGGTAGAGGTTCCAACTTCATGCCGTTCGGAGCTTTGCTTCAGACGCTGAACCCTTCGGGGAGTGAACCGGGTCTTTGCCGGTTCCCCTGCGGGGCCGGTCCGTCGCCCGCCCCCCGGCCCCCACGGAGTACGCGATACGCCGGTTTCCCTTCCGCCGTGGTTCAAGCGCACGGTGGAGTCGGCCCGCCCGGAACGTGAGCATAAATACCGACCCCACGTAGGAACCTTGCTAGGCTGGACCGGGGGGTTGGGCGTCCCCTTACACACCGAAACCGTCCTTAGCGGGGGTGACAGGCAGGAGCGACGCGAAGGAGGGAACGACGTCCCGAACAGTCTCGTAGACGCTCTGTTCCATCGGGCCGCGGGCATCGCGACGGGCACTCGGAGGAGCGCCCTAGCGGTTATCCATCACGGGAACCGGGTTAGGTCCTGACGGGAGCAGCCTTACCGTGACCCGTCGACGCTGGTGGGAAGACGGGGCCGAGGGATTTTCGGGATCAACGCCGTTCCAATCTTCGCGGCAATCCTGCTGGCCTAGCACCGGCGCCGCTCCCGGCGGTCCGGTCCACCGTCTCGGGGTTTTTCGCGCCGTCCCTTGGAAAGTCGGGTAGTGTACGAGGGTTTTTGGAAGCGGGATCGTAAACTGAACAGGAGATTTGACTAGGTATACGAACTATATCGGCTGAAAACTCCTCTTCGGACCCCCCCACCCCTCCATTTCCACTGGAGACCGTGGGGTCGACCTACCAACCTTCCTCGGTGGGATCGACCGCATCGAGTTCCATGAGCCGGCGTCGTTCGGGAGGGATCTCCTTCTTGCTGGCCTTGGCGTAGTCGTAGCAGACCACCACCGTCCTCCCTCGGGCGGTGAGGACTCCATCCGACTCTCTCCGGAACCGGTAGAGCAGTTGGAAGCTCGAACGTCCGAGAGGTCGAGCCGGAGCGACCTCGCCGATCAGGATGGAGTTGAACTGGACGGGAGCGAGGTACCGGCAGGTCGCCTCGGCCAGGATGATGTCGAGATCGGCGGGGTTTCCGGAAGAGATGAACGGTACATAGTAGTCACAGCGGAGCGTCTCCATATACCGGAAGTACGCGGCGTGATTGAGATGCTGTAGCACGTCGATTTCGGCATACGGTACGTGAAACCGTCGCTGGACCCGGAAGGGAGGGGAAACGGCCGTCCGAGGTAGGTCGGGCATCGGTGAGGGAGGAGACCATCGTCGGCTATATCCGCGTACCGGGGGTGGGGGCTGTATGGTCCAGCCCAACCCAGCTTCCACTGGAAACAGGGGGGTGGGGGTCTCCGGAGGGGGCCCGTCCCCCCTTCCCGGTCCCGAGACCCCGATGGCGGAGGTCGTCGCACGGATCCGGAGCGCGGTCCAGACGCATTCGCGCCGGTTCGAAACCTCGATCCCGCTGATCGCGAGCGAGAACCTGCTGAGCCCGTATGCCAAGGAGATGCTGATCAGCGACTTCCACTCCCGGTACGCCGAGGGGCTCCCCGGGGAGCGGTACTACGAGGGCAACGAGCAGGTCGACGAGGTCGAGCGGATCTGCCTCGACCTCGGCCGCCGGCTCTTCGGCTGTTCGTTCGTCGATGTCCGGCCGATCTCGGGGACCGTCGCCAACCTGGCGGTCCTCAAGGCGCTCGCCGAGCCCGGGGAGCTCGTCGGGACCAGCCGTCTCGCCGACGGGGCGCACATCTCGAGCGCCTCGTTCGGCGCCTTCGGGATGCGCGGGGTGAAGCCGGTCTACTACGCCTGGGACCCCGAGCGGATGACGATCGATGTGCCGAGGACCCGGGAGATCCTGAAGGCGGTCCGGCCGAAGCTCTGCCTCTTCGGCCTCTCCTTGTTCCTCTTCCCGATGCCGATCGAGGAGTTGAGGCCGACCCTCGAGGAGATCGGCGCCCGCGGCTGGTACGACGCCGCCCACGTCCTCGGCCTGATCGCCGGGGGCCAGTTCCAGGACCCGCTCCACGAAGGGTGTACGGTCCTCTCGGCGTCGACCCACAAGACGCTCCCCGGCCCGCAGCACGGTCTCCTGCTCGGGCAGACCGAAGATCCCGATCTTAAGCGCAAGCTCGCGTCGGCCGCCTTTCCCGGCGTGACCAGCAACCACCACCTCCACACCATGGCCGCGCTCGCGGTCAGTTTCGCCGAGTCGATCGAGTTCGGCCGGGCCTACGCCCGTCAGACGGTGGCGAACGCCCGGGCGCTCGCCCAGGCGCTGAACGAACGCGGCTTCGAGGTCCTCGCCGAGCCGCTCGGCTTCACCCGGTCCCATACGATCGCCGTCCGCGTCGCCCGGGAGGGCGGCGGCGAGGGGGTCGCCCGCCGGCTCGCCGATTCGGGGATCATCACGAACAAGAACCTCCTTCCGGGCGACACCAGCCCGAAGCACCCCCAGGGGATCCGGCTCGGGACGCCCGAGGTCACCCGGGTCGGGATGAAGGAGCCCGAGATGGTCCGGATCGCCGAGCTGTTCGACGAGCTGCTGCACCGGCAGCGGCCGGCCGACCAGGTGCGGTCCGCCGCCGCCGAGCTCAAGAGCCGATTCACCACACTCCAGTACTGTTTCGGCGCCGGTGAGGCGGCGTACCGCTACTACGACCTCGTCGGCCGGGACCCGTCCTGATCGGCCGTCCCGTCGCTCCCCTCGCGCAGCCGCCGGTGCCGGTCGAGCGCCTCGAGGAACGCCCGCCGGTCGACCGTGACCCCCGGCGGGGGCGCCGAGCGCGGGTCGTTCGGGAGCCCGATCCGCGGCACCCGATCGGCCCCGACGGTCGCGACGATCCGGCCGGCGGCGAGCTCCCCGGCGACCCAGTCGGCCAGATCCTGCGGCGCCCGGCCCGACGGCCAGGCCGCCTCGAGCTCCGCCACCGTACGGGGGCCCCGACGTCGCAGCTCGCGACGCAGCCAGGCGGCCCCGGCCGATCGCCTCGGCGGCGGGCCGGCCGGCCGCCCCGTCGTCGCCCGACCGGGCGGGAGACGGGAGGCGCGGGCGGCGGCGACCGCGAGTCCGACCGCCAGAATCCCCAGGAGCCCGACGACCAGAAGGCCGACGGTCCCGAGAAACCGGCCGATCTCCGAAGCGGTGGCCTCGAGGCGGCGAATCGCCGTTCCGTCCTCGACGGCGAACCCGAGGACGACAAGGAAGGCGACCACGACCAGCCCGGCCGCGGTCGGTCCCACCCCGCTCCGCCGCGTCGCCGCGGACGCGCTCGGAAGGCTGCGCGCGGGCGGCGGGGGGTCTGGGGCCACGATGGGGGCATGGCCCGACCGGTATATCCGGGGTGCGCGCGGCCGGCGATGACCTATAGACCCGCGCTCCGCTCCGGGCCGGGATGCCCCGCGGCTCGGCCGTCTACATCACCCCCCCGAGGCTGGCCCGGTTCCCCCGGCCGGACGATCCGCTGGAGTACTCGAGCCGCTCGGTGCTCTTGGTGGGCGACGGCCGACGCCTGCTCCGGGCCTGGGGTTCCCCGGAGGCCCCCTGGGTGCTCGCCGTCGAGCCGGAGGGCTCCCGCTGGCGGGTCGAGGGCCCCGGGATCCCCCCCGCTCAGCTCCGGGCCGCGGCCCGGGCCTTCCTCTCGCTCGACCACCCCTTGGAGGAGTTCTACCGAAGGGTCCGGCGGGATCCGGTCCTCCGGGGCACCGAACGGCGGTTCCGGGGGGTCCGGCTTCCCCGGGACCCCCATCCGTACGAGTCGCTGGTCCACTCGATCATCGGCCAGCAGATCAGCGTCGGCGCGGCCGCCGCGATCAAACGGCGGCTCCTGGAGCAGGGGTCGGTCCGGCTCGAGCACGACGGGCTCACGATCCCGCACCTCCCCACCCCCGCGGAGCTCCGCCGGCGGGGAGTCGATGGGCTCCGGTCGGTCGGCCTTTCGGCCGCGAAGGCCCGGGCGCTGCTCGCCCTGACCGAGAGCCAAAACCTCGCCCGGCTCGAACGGACCGACTGGGCGTCCCGACCGCTCGGGGAGGCCGTGGAGGCACTCGTCGAGCTCCCGGGCGTCGGCCGATGGACCGCCGAGAATGTCCTCCTCCGGTCGGCCGGACGGATTGACGTCTTCGTGGCGGGCGATCTCGGTCTGCGGGTCGCGCTCGAGCGCTACGGCGCGCTGCCCCGGTCGGCGCCCGAGTCGGACGCCCGGGCCTGGGCCGACCATTGGTATCCGGGCTGGGGGAGCTACG
>JAJYWS010000062.1 GCA_021791335.1 Thermoplasmata archaeon | reverse complement strand
TCGCCGACGTTCACGACCTTATCGATCGGAGGGGGGCCGCCGAGCCGCCGCGGACTCAAAGTGCCGCTTCAAGGCCATGTACTCCTCGAAGGAGATCTCCCGCCGGCTCCGGACCGCGCCGGCCTGCTTGAGGGTCTCGATCTTGTAGGTCTGGGTCAGCACCTCGACCGGTCGGGCGGCCCCGCCGGACCGGATCGGTTCCTCGGTCCGGGGGGCGGGGGGGGCGGCGATCGGGGCGGCCGCGCTGACCGGAGCCGGTACCGGGGCCGCCGGGGGAGTCACCGCCGGGGGATGCGCATCGAGATGGGCCCGCAGACGCTGGTATTCGGCCTCCGAGATCTCCCCGTCGGCCCGGAGGAGTTCGATGAGTTCGGGCTGTCGGGGGCGGTAGGCGAGCAGGAGCTCGTTGAGCTCCCGGTCGGTCCGCACCGGACCTGTCGGGGCATCCGTGCTGCCGATGAGCGCCTCGAGCTCCGCCTCCAGCGACCGGAGCGCCTCCGCGACCTCGTCGGTCGACGGACGGGTGCCGGACTCTCCGGGGGGCAGCCGGACGGTGAGGCGGACGACGGTGCCGGAGCTGCGCGCCCGTTCCACCGTCAGTTCGACCGATCGATCGGTGGGCTCCACGCCCTGAGAGAGGGGACCCGGGGGAAAACGTACACCCGGTCGATCCCCCGAAATCCGGAGGATGGCGGTTACCCAAGGTAACCTACTAACGTGCGGCAACTATAAAAGCCTCTGACGCCACCAGTGGGTGGAGGAAGCCGATGCAGTCCGATCGTGTCCGACACGCCTCGATGCCGACCCCGCCCCCGGAGACCGAGGGGATCTCCCTGTCCATCTGCCCGATGCTCGCCGCGGTCGGCGTGATCGGGACCGAGTGGCGGCTCGCGATCATCCACCGGCTGCTCGACGGGCCCCAAAGGTTCAGCGAGATCCTGAAGTCGAACCCCCGGCTCAACGCGAAGACCCTGAGCGCCACCCTGAAGTTCCTCGAGAGCCAGGGCGTCGTGCAGCGGTCGGTGGTGAGCACCCGGCCGTTCAGCGTCGTCTACGCCCTCACCGAGATGGGGCTCGGGCTGGCTCCGGCCGCCCGGGAGCTCCGCACCTGGGGCGAGCGGTGGCTGCTCCCGAGGGCCAGCGACCGGACCCGGAACGCTCCCCGGTCCCCGGTGATCCAGGGGGAG
Source organism: Thermoplasmata archaeon (assembly GCA_021791335.1). Taxonomy (GTDB): domain Archaea; phylum Thermoplasmatota; class Thermoplasmata; order Lutacidiplasmatales; family UBA184; genus Lutacidiplasma. The sequence goes on along the minus strand of JAJYWS010000062.1, from coordinate 7,871 downwards.
CTCCCGAGGCTCACCCGCCCCGAGGTCGAACCGCTGCGCGCCCGCTGACCACGAAACACCCCACTCCCGGAGTGTTTCACGACCTCTCCGTCGGGGGTTCATATACTCCCGACGGCCCATAATCATCGGACAACCATCCCAGGAAGGGCCCTTCAACATCGCCAAAGGGGACCCGCACCAGGTCCCGGCGTGCGACGGGCCCTTCCACCCCTTGTCCACCGTTCATCGTTCTCCGATCGTCGAAGCTTCTTGGGACGGCCATGGCCTCGCGCCGGCGCCATGTCGGTCGAGCGGATCGCCCTCTTCCGCTGGAAGCCCGAGCCGTCGTTCGTCCGCCAGTTCGGGTCGGAGCTGGTCGGTCGGCTGATGGGCTGGCGCCCCCCCGCAGGGCTCTTCATCGAAATCGGTTCCGACGGCCGCCCCGGTCTCGGTGGCCTCCACCCGCCCGGCCTATTTTCGGGGATGGGCAGCTTTGGCGGACGACTGTCCGGCCTCCCGGCGGCACCCCCGTTCCTCCCCCGGGAAGCGGGGGCGGTCCTCTGGGGCTACCTTCGGCCCCGGCCCGTGGCGGACGGCTCCACGGGTCCCGAGCGTCCCGGAGTCTCGCCGAGCTCGGACGTCGTCGAGGTGGAGCCGCCGGTGGCGCCCGGCGCCTGGGTCGGTCTCCAGACCCACTGGGCCTGGACCGAGGAGGGGCTCTTTGCGGCCCGGCGGTTCTGCGTGGCCGCCCGGACCCCCGACGAACTCGCACCGGCCGTGGCCCATTGGGGCCCCGGGATCGCCCGGCGGTTCTCCCGGCTGACGGGCCGTGACTGCCTCGCCGAGGTCCCCCGCCAGGCCCCGATCGCCCGGGACGGCGAACGTCGGACCACCGCCCACCTCCCCCGGACCGCGTTCGTCCGGTTCCCGGCCGAGCGGCTGGCCGAAGCCTGGGCGCCGCCCGGCCCCCCGATCGAAGCGGCCCCTCCGGTCCATCGGATTGCCTTCGGCTCGTCCGGATCGGGCAAGTCGACCTGGCTCGCGGGGGAGGCGGTCGCCCGGTTCCGGGCCGGGATGGGGGTCGCCGTCATCGACCTCCACGGGGACCTCCAGGAGGGGATCGTTTCCCGGCTCGGCCCCGCGGAACTCCGGCGGCTCTGGGTCGTCGACCCGACCGATCCGGCGTCCCCGGGGATCGATGTGATGGCCCCGATCCCCGGAGCGCCCCCCGGGGCGGCCTCCCGGCATCTCCTCGCCGGGCTCAAGCGGCTCACCCCGGACGGCGCCCACCTCTACTGGGGGTTCCGGCTCGAGCGGATCCTGGAGAGCTTCGCCGCCCTCGTCGAGGAGAAGGGAGGCGACCTCGGCGACCTGCTTCGGCTCCTCACCGACCCGAAGTTCCGCGAGGCGGCCCGGCTCGCCACCCACCGGCCCGAGCTCGCCCGGTTCCTGGAGGAACTCGAACCGCTCGTCCGCAAGAACCCCGAGTTCCTCTGGTCGGCCACGAGCCGGCTGAGCCCCCTCCTCCTCCACCCCGCGATGACCCGCCTGCTCGCCCCCCACGGTCCCTCGCTCCCGATCGACCGTCACCTCACCGAGGGCGGGATCCTGCTGGCGCGATTGCCGATCGCCGCGCACGGCCCCGAGATCGCGTCGTTCGCCGGGACCCTCCTGCTCGCCCGGATCTACTACGGGCTCGTCGCCCGGTCCGCCCGGACGCCGCCCGCGGTGCTGCTGCTGCTCGACGAGGCCCCGCTCTTCGCCCCGACCCTGCTCGCGGAGATCCTCGCCGAAGGCCGGAAGTTCGGCGTCCGGGCCCTGGTCGTGACCCAGTACCCCGAACGGCTCGCCCCCGAGGTCCAGGCGGCGGCGGCCGGTGCGGCGACCGGCCACCTCGCCTTCCGCACGTCGGCCGCCGCGGCCGCCTCGGTCGGCCGGTGGGTCGGCCTCGACCGGAGCGAGGCGGAGCGCTGGCTGCCGTCCCTCGCGGTCGGTCAGGCGATCGCGACCGACGAGGCGCTCGGCCGGTCGCCCCGGGCCGTCCAGTTCCCCCCGCCGCCCGAACCGACCGTTCGCGCGCTCCCGGCCGTCGGGCTCCCGGCACCGCCCCCGGTCGACGAGCTTCCCCCGGTGGCCGAGGAGCGGATCCTGCTCGCCCTGCTGCAGGCCGAGGAGGCGCGGGAGGTCGTCACCGAGCGGACCCTGGTGGAACGGGCCGGGCGGCTCCCCGGGCCCGGCGTCGCGATCCCGGCGCTCGCCGACGCGCTCCGGGCCTCCCTGCGCCGCGGCTGGATCTGCCCGGACGGGCCGGGGCTCCGGCTCTCGGAGGCCGGCGCCCGGATCGTGGGGCTCGGGGCGCCGACCCACGCCGCCCGGGAGACCGACGAGCACCGGCTGCTCCTCATGACCGCGTTCCGGATCTTCGCCCGCAAGGGCTACCGGATCGAGATCGTCCGGCAGGGCCGCTTCGACACGGCGCTACCGGATGCCCGGTTCGACCAGTTGGAGCTCCCCCGGGCCGCCGCCTCACCGCGGGCCGTCGCCGAGGCGATCGACCGGGCCCGCCGGGGCTGGGCGTGGCGGTACTTCGGCGGCCGGGACGTCCATCTGGAAGCCGAGGTCTCGGGGGCGCTGCGCGCCGACCGGATCCGGCACGGGATCGACAAGGCCCGGGCCGCACAGGCGGCCGTCCTCTTCCTGGTCGGCGACGCGACGCGGGCCCGACGGGTCCGCCGCCTCCTCGACGAGGCGCGGTGCGACCGGACCGAGGGTCGGGTCTGGACCCTGCCGATGACGGCACTGCGGGCGCTCCCGGCCCGTCGCCCCCGGACGGGGTCAGAAGACGACGACCGGCCTCGGGTAGCCCGGGGCGGTCCACGCCGCCTCGATCTCTCCGGGGGCGTACCGCCGGATCGGCAGGCGCAGCCGCCCCTCCCGCAGCTGCTCCAGGAGCCGGTGGCCGGCCGATTTCAGGATCGCTCCTTCGGGCAGGGTCCCGAGCCCGAAGCCGACCAGATCGATCCAGCGGCTCCGCAGCATCCCGAGCGGGAGCGTCACGGTCGCCCCGGCGCTCTGGCCGATCTGAACGTAGCGCAGCCTCGCCGGGCCCGGCGGCCAGCGGTCGGTCCGTCCGATCGCCTCGAGCACCGCCCCGGCGGCCGTCCCGCCCAGGTAGTCGAGGATGACGGTCACACCGTGCTCCCGCAGGAGATCGGCCCACCCCTCGACGCTCGGAGCCGACGCGCCCGCGATCGGGAGGGCCCGGTCGAAGCCGGCCGGATCGATCGCCTCCGCACGCCGGGCCGCCCCGAGGACCGTCCCGGCCCCGAGGATCTTGGCGATCGGTCCGGCGAGGCTCCCGGCGGTCCCCGTTGCCCCCAGGACCAGTACCGCCTCGCCGGGCGCGAGCCGGGCCCGTTCGGAGAGCGAGAGCCAGGAGGAGAGACCGGGGTTGACGAGGGCGGCCGCCTCGGCCGGGTCGACCCCCGAGGGGATCGGCCAGACCCGGTGGGCGTCGGCGACCGTGACCTCGGCCAGGGTCCCGTACGGGCTCCGGGGGCGGGCCACATACACCCACCGACCGTCGGGCCCGCGTCCCACCCCGTCGGTGCCGACGACCACGGGGAAGCTCCGGTGGCTCGCGTAGTGGCCCGGCGCAGCCAGCGAACGCTCGAGGGCTTTGACCGCGGCGGCGACCATCTGGACCCGGATCTCCCCGGGTCCGATCTTCGGCTCGTCGAACTCGCTCCAGCGCGGAACCGCTCCGAGCCGATCCAGCACCGCGGCCTTCATCCCGAGCCGCCAAGGGACGCGTGAGGAAAGCGTGAGCGGCCGAGCGGGCTCCCTCCCGCTCGGGGGTGTGGGGGGCTCCGATCGGGCGGTGGGCGGCGTCCTTTGGGCGGGGCGGCGCGTCCTCCTCCCGCGGGGGCCCCGACACGATCGGTGACGGCGCGCCCCTACGACCGGGTCGGCGATCCCGCCGGCATCGAGGCGATCAGCCGGTCGAAGGTTTCGGGGTAGACGACCTGCCGGACCATGACCGCGAGCTCGCAGTCCACGACCCCGGGCTGGGCCCGGATCCAGCGCTCGATCCCCTCGACCCGGGCCGCCGATCGGGCGATGAGGACGCACCCCAGGCGGTCCTCGGTGAGCATCGGGCTCACCGGCGAGCGCAGGAACTCGAGGATTCGGGGGAAGGCGCGGTGCAGGCTATGGGCGAACCGCTCCCGATCGGGGCCCGACGCGCAACGGACGTTCACGGAGAGGACCGGTTCGGCGAGCGCCCTGAAGTCGTAGATCGGCACGAACCAGACGGCCCGGTTCTCGATGAGCCGGTGGTAGCGGGTCGTGATCGTCCGGGTCGAGACCCGGGCGAGCCGGGCGATGTTGGCGAGCGACTCCCGGGGGTGGTGGCGGAGCACCCGGATGATCCGGAAGTCGAGCGGGGTGGGCAGCCGGTCCGGAGCCTCGACCGGGCCCCCGGAAGGCGGGCCGACCTCGCGGACCCCCGAGAGGTTCTGGACCAGGTCGGCGAGCCGCCGCCGGTCCTCGTTTACCGGACGCACGAAGGTCGCGGCGATCCACTCCCCGGCCACATCGAGCGCCATCACGGCGCCCGGGACGAGGCCGATCCGCTCCAGCACCGACTCCTTCTGGAGCCGGTCGGCGACACGGACTTCGAGCCAGACGGGCGCCTGCCCGAAGAGGGCCGGATTCGGCCAGACGTCGTACTGGGCGAGGAAGCCGAACTTCGACCAGGCCCGGAGCCTCTGGGCGATGACGCCGCGCCCCACGCGGAGCTCCCGGGCGATCCGGGTCGCGTTGAGCCGGGGATCGATGCCCGCCGGCTCGATGTGGCCGGACGGGTACATCACCCGGAGGATGGCGAGATCGAGATCGGGATCGCCGGGGAGGGTCGGCTCCGGGTCCGTCGGCATCGTCGCCCGGGGACAAGGTTCCATGTTCATCAACCCTCGCGACGAAATCGGAAGGGCCATGGGGGCCGGCTTCCGATTTGGGCGGCGGAGCGCGCGCGGGGTTCACGTCCCGGCCGGCGTTCGGTGGGGCATGCCCATGGAACCCCGCGTCCGCTCCCCCCACGAGTCCCGGATCCTGACCGTGCTCGCCGCCTCGGCCCTCCTGGTCAGCTTCGTCGAGACGATGCTGACCCCGGCGCTCCCCGACCTGCAGCAGTACTTCGCCCAGGCCCCCTACACGAGCGTCGCCTGGATCCTGAGCGCCTATCTGCTGGTGGGCGTCGCGACGATCCCGATCTTCACCAAGCTCGGCGACGTCTACGGCAAGCGCCGCATCCTCACGGTCGTGCTGGCGGTCTATGCGGCCGCGGTCGCCCTCGCGCCGCTCTCGCCGGTCCTCGCGGCCGCCGCGGGGATCGACCGGGCGAACGCGCTCGGCCTCTTGATCGCGGCCCGGGGGCTCCAGGGCGTCGGCCTCGCGATGTTCCCCCTGGCCCTCGCGATGGTCGCGGAGGATTTCCCGGCCGAGCGGATCGCCCCGTCGCAGGGGTTGGTGGCGGCGATGTTCGCCGTGGGCTCCGCGTTCGGCCTGGTGGGCGGATCGTACCTCATCGAGAGCTTCGGCTGGCAGGTCGCCTACGCGTCGATGATCCTGCCCGCGGTCCTCCTGCCGATCCTGGTCCGGGGCTGGCTGCCGGAGGGGCACCGGGGGACCGGGGCGCCGGTCGACTACGCCGCCGCGGGGCTGCTGGGCGGCGGGGTGGCGCTCTTCCTCCTCGCGATCACCCTGGGCCCGACGTGGGGCTGGGCCACCCTGAGCCCCTCGGCCCTCGGCCGACTGCCGCTCGGGATCCCGGTGCTGATGCTCCTCGCGGCGCTTCTGATCGGCGCGTTCTTCGCGCGCTCCCTTAAGGCCGCCCATCCGCTGATCGACCTCCGCCGCCTGAACGAGCCCAACCTGATCCTCGCCTACGTCGGCGCGATCCTGGTGGGGCTCGCCATGTTCACGGCGTTCGTCGTGATCACGGTCCTGGTCGAGTTTCCGGTCGTGGGGCTCGGCCTGAGTCTCATCGACTTCGGGCTGTTGAGCATCCCGACGACCGTGGGGATGTTCGTCGCGGCGCCCTTGGTGGGCCGGGGCGTGGCCCGCTACGGCCCCCGGCCGATGGTCCTGCTCGGGGCCACCCTGTCGGGGCTGGGGTTCGCGCTCCTGCTCGCGTTCCACGGGACCTACCTGGAGCTGATCGTCGAAGCGGTGCCCACCTTCGTCGGACTGATCGCGATCCTGGTCTCGTTCACGAACGTGATCGCGCTTTCCGAGCACCGCGGCGACTCGGGGGTCCGGATGGGGCTCAGTGAGATGTTCCAGGACCTCGGCGCCAGCATCGGGCCGGTCGTGGTCGCCTCGATCCTGGCGACGTTCACCCGGGTCGTCCTCGTGCCGGCCGGCGGCGGTCTCCCGGCGTACGTCCCGCTCGTCGTCCCGAGCCCGTTCGCCTTCCAGCTGGTCTTCGGGATCGGGGTCGCGATCTGTCTCATCGCCGGGACGTTCGGGGCGCTCCTCCGCAACTACGTGGTCACCGGGCGCGCCGCGCCGGCGACCTCCCCGACCCCCGAGGCCCCGAGCCCCGGCCCGGCCGCGGCGGGCGGCGAGGCCGGCGCCGGCCCGGCCGGGATCGTCGCTCCGTGACGACGCAACCCTGATAGGCGCCGGCCGACTGGCCGGGCGAGGATCTCGATGCCGTCCCCCGGCGCCGTCTATGCGATCCGCCACGTGTTCAAGGTACCGGCCGATTTTGCCTACGCGTGGTGCACCGACTATACCGACCTCGACCCGAAGCTCGCGGGGGAGGAGGGCGCCCGGCGGGTCCTGAGCAAGACCCCCCGGCGGGTGGTCTACGAGGAGATGACCCCGACGCCCGAGGGATGGGCCTGGAGCCGCTACACCGTGACCCTGAAGCCCCCCCGCGCCTGGTCCGCGAAGGCGGTCGGCAACTACCGGACCTGGCAGCTGGAGTACCGGCTGCGACCCCGTTCGGACGGCACGACCGAGTTCACGCTGCGCGGGCGGCGGCGCCCCGCGATGCTGGGGACCAAGAATCCGGCCCGGGCCACCTTGGAGCGGGAGCTCCTCACCCTCTGGCGCCGCCTCGGCCGCGCGATGGAACGGGAGTACCGCACGCACCGGCGTTCGGCGGGCGCCCGGTCCCGGAGCCCGAAGGGGCGCCGGGGTCGCTGATCCTCACGGTGCGGTTCGGATGCGCGCCTTCATCGCCCTACCGGTGCCGCCGCTGGCCGAATCGGGCGCCGAACGGCACCTCACGCTGAGGTTCTTTCCGGCGCTCGACCGTTCCGGGCTCGAGGCCGCCGCGCAGGCGATCGACCGGACCGCCGCCGGGGTGCCGGGCTTCGACTTCACCTTGGACGGCTTCGGCGGGTTCCCCAGCCTGGCCGAACCGCGGGTGGTCTACCGCGAGGTCGGCCCCGGCCGGGACCGGTTGGTGGCCCTCCGCACGGCCCTCGAGGCGGCGCTCGGGGAGGCGGGGTTCGCCCCGGAGGCGCGGCCGTTCGTTCCCCACGTCACCGTCGCCCGGAACCGGCCCGGGACGCCCTCCCCCCACCTTCGATGGCCGGCCCCCGAACCGGTCGCCGTCCCGGCCCGGGAGGTGATCCTCTTCGAGAGTTCGCTGACCCCGACGGGGGCGATCCACCGGCCCCGGCACCGCGCGGCTCTCGCGCCGCTCCCCGCAGCCGATCCTCGGTGAGCCGCCGCCACAGGTAGAAGGTGGCGTAGCTCCCCCAGCCCGGATACCAATGGTCGGCCCAGGCCCGGGCGTCCGACTCGGGCGCCGACCGGGGCAGCGCGCCGTAGCGCTCGAGCGCGACCCGCAGACCGAGATCGCCCGCCACGAAGAC
>JAJYWS010000003.1 GCA_021791335.1 Thermoplasmata archaeon | reverse complement strand
GGCACCGGGACCCAGAACGGGGCCCGATGCTCGACCTCGCCGACGAGGCTGCCGTCGGCGATCGCGTCGGCGACCCGGGCGATATCGTCGGCCGGACTGCGGTCCCGGTCCCACGGGGCCACCCGGCGGCGGAGCGCTGCGAGCGCCGCCTCGCTGCCCGAGCCTCCGATGGCCGGCCGGCGCAGCTCGAGGGCCTGGCCGGCCATGATCCACTCGATCGCGACGACCCGGCGGCTGTTCTCGAGCATCCGCCGCAGCTTCGCCCCGGCCCAGGCGCCCATGCTGACGAAATCCTCCTGGTCGGCCGAGGTCGGCAGGCTCGCGGCCGACGCCGGGTGGACGAGGGTCGAGCCCTCGTTGACCAAAGCCGCCGCGACGGTCTGGGGGATCATGAACCCGGAGGAGAGCCCCGGATCGGGCGCGAGGAACGCCGGAAGCCCCCGGTTCAGCGCCGGGTGGGCGAGCCGGCTCACCCGCCGCTCGCTGAAGCCGGCGACGGTCTGGGTCGCGATCGCGAGGGTGTCGAGGGCCAGGGCGAGCGACTGGCCGTGGAAGTTACCGCCGCTGTGGAACGCGCCGTCGTCGAAGAGCACGGGGTTGTCGGTGACCGCATTGAGCTCGCCGTCCAGGATCTCCCGGCCGAACCGGAGCGCCTGCCGGACGCTGCCGAGGACCTGGGGGATGCACCGGAGGGTGTACGGGTCCTGGCCGGTCCACTCGGAGCGTCCGGTGACGAGTTCGCTGCCCGTCAGGAGCCGCCGCATCGATCCGGCGACGGCCCGCTCTTCGGGCGAGCGCCGGAGTTCCCCCCACCGATCGGCCAGCGCATCGGGACTGCCCCGCAGCGCATCGTAGACGAGCGCCGAGGCCACGACCGCCGCCCGGAGGAGCCGTTCGAGATCGTCGACCGAGAAGGCGAGGTAGCTGGTCATGAGCGCGGTGCCGTTGATCAGCGCCAGCCCCTCCTTGGCGACGAGCCTCAGCGGGACGAGCCGTTCCTGCGCCAGGAGCTCCCCGGCCGGCACGGCGCGGCCGGCCGGTCCGACGAACGCCCCCTCACCGAGGAGCGTCCGGGCGAGGTGGGCGAGGGGGGCCAGGTCTCCGCTCGCCCCCACCGATCCGGCCTCGGGGACCCACGGCACCAGGTCCCGGTTCAGGTAGTCGAGCAGCCGCTCGACCACTTCGGGGCGGACCCCCGAGAGCCCCTGCGCGAGGGAGTTGGCCCTCAGCAGGACCAGCCCCCGGACGATCTCCCGGGGCAGCGGGGGGCCGACGCCGCTCGCATGGCTCTCCACGAGCGAGCGCTGCAGCTCCCGGACCTGGTCGGGGGGGATCGACCGGTCGGAGAGGGCGCCGAAGCCGGTGGTGACCCCGTAGACCGGCGCCCCCGCCGCGACGACCCGCTCGACCGCGGCCCGGCCCCGCTCGAGCGCCGGACCGGCCTCCGGGGCCAAGCCGACCCGGCGGCCGTGCCGGGCCACCGCGTGGAAGCCGGCCTCGGTCAGGGACCGGCCGTCCACGAGGAGGGGGTCGGGGACGCCGCCCCTCCGGGCCTCCATGGGCGGTCGCGGACCGGCCAACGGCCGTTCACGCCGGGACGACGAGTTCGCCGCCGGGCTTCTGCTGGGAGGGGACCCGGTGGGTGGTGACGTTCTTGGTCTTCCAGAAGATCTCGGCGAACTCCTGGACCAGCTTGAGCAGCTCCTGCGCGTCGGTGATCTGGGTGCCCTGGCGGGCCTTCGACGCCTGCTTGAAGATCTTGTAGGTCAGCTCGGAGAGCTGGGGGAACGCCTTCAGGTGGTCGGCGGTGATGTAGTCGCCGTAGATGACCCGGATCTCATGCTTGACCCGCTCGGCGTGCTGCTCCTTGACGGCGGTGTAGCGGGCCAGCTTGGAGGCGACGCTGTGGGCTTCGGCCGGGGTTCCCGTCGCGGCGGGCAGCTCCCCGATCAACTGATCCATCCGGATCACGGTCAGGGCGGCGATCTGGGCCTCGTGGGGGTCATAAATGCCGCAGGGGATGTCGCAATGGGCGTAGACGGGTTCCGGGTGCCCGGCAAGCGCCCGGGCGACGTTGCGGAGACGGTCGATTCCAGAGAGGGCGGACATGGCGGGCCCAGGGTACGGTGAGCCATAAAGGTGGCTCCAAACCCCCGCCCGGGCCGATCCCGCCTCCCCCTGCTCCGTCGGCTGCGGAGCCTCCGGTTCGAGGTGCACGACGAGAGCCTGACCCCGACCCTCCGACCGGGCGACCGGATCCTCGCCGACCCCCGATGGGGCCCCGGTCTCGATCGCGACGCGCTGGTCGTGCTCCGGGATCCCGAATCGCCGGGTCGCCGGCTGGTCAAACGGGTCGTCGCGCTACCGGGAGAGACCGTGGCCTGGGACCGGCAAGGCTACCGCCGCCTCGGGCCGGACGACGACCGAACGGCGTGGGCCGGACGGGTCGCCGAACTCCGCGCCGAGGTCTTTGTCGTGGGGGACCAACGGGAACTCAGCCGGGACAGCCGGACCTTCGGGCCGGTCCCGCTCCGCTCGATCCTGGGGGTCGTCTGGTACCGGACCGGGCCGGGCGACCGCCGGGGGTGGATCCCCCCGCCCACGGCTCAGTCCCGGACCCCTTCGGTCGTCAGCGAGTAGACCGCTTCGCCTTCGGGCAGGTTCGGGCTGTCGATCAGCCGGGCGATCCGGCGGGGGGGCTTGGACTTCCTCAGGTAGAGCCGGTACGTCGCGGCATGGGCGACGATGTTCCCGCCGATCGGCCGGGTCGGGTCCCCGAACAGGATGTCCGGCCGGGCGGAGACCTGGTTGGTCACCACGACCGCCGCGTTGTAGGTGTCGGCGAACCGCAGGAGCTCGTGGAGGTGCTTGTTGAGGAGCTGCTGGCGGGGGGCGAGCTCGGCCCGTCCGACGTACTCCGACCGGAAGTGGGCGGTGAGCGAGTCGACGACCAGGAGCCGCACCGGCTTCTCCCGGGCGAGCTCCTGCGCCTTGGCGACCAGGAGCATCTGGTGGTTCGAATTGAACGCCCGGGCGACGTGGATCCGGCCGAGCGCCTCCTCCGGCACGAGCCCGACCGCCTTGGCCATGTCGACGATCCGTTCGGGCCGGAAGGTGCTCTCGGTGTCGATGTAGACGACCTCGCCCTGCAATCCGCCCTGTTCGGCCGGAAGCTGGACGTCGACCGCGAGCTGGTGGGCGAGCTGGGTCTTGCCGGTGCCGAACTCGCCGGCGAACTCCGTGATCGCCTGGGTTTCGACCCCGCCGCCGAGCAGTTCGTCGAGCGACTTCGTGTTGGTCGAGATCCGCCCGAGCTTCTTGCGCCGCTCGAGCAGCATCGTGCCGCTCTCGAAGCCGCCCACATCGGCGCGCCGCCGGGCCTCGCCGATGATCTTCTGGGCGATGGCGAGCCCGATATCGGCCGCCTCGGCGACGGCGCCGGGGGAGGCGACCGCGAGCTCCATGAGGTCGGTGAACCCCGCCTCCCGGAGCTTGTCGGCGGTGGTGCCGCCGACGCCCGGCAGGTCTTCGAGGGTCACTTCGATGCGTTCGTCGGCGGGGGCCTTGGCTGCGGGTTTGGTCGGCACGGCACCCCACGAACCGTTCGGGCGGGTGATAAGCCTGCGGGAGAGGTCGTGAAACAGTGAACGCTGCCCGGGTCGGGGACTCCCGTACGTGGGCCGACCGGACCGGGCGCCGCGCGGGTCCGATCCCGGCCCCGGGAAAGGTCGGGGCGCCCCGGTCCCCTCAGTGGGGGCCGGAGACGGGAGCCGGCTGGAAGGCCGATCCGGTGAGCCGCTCGAAGACGGTGGTGTAGAGCCGGCTCACCTCGTCGACGAGGAGCGGAGGCAGCGGCGGGATCGGCGGCTCGGGTTGGCCGGACGCCCGGGCCCGCTGGAGCTCGTCGTAGTAGCCGGTCCGCCGGTAGTGCTGCCGGACAAACTCCTTCGAGAAGTCGACCTGGCGGCCCCGGTCGTAGGCGTCCTTGTCCCAGAACCGGTCCTCGTCGGCGGTGCCGAAGGTGTCGACGACCATCACGACCCCCTCGGAGTTGACCGCGAACTCCTTCTTGCCGTCGACATGGAGGAGCCCCCGGGGAGCGATCTCCCGCTGGATCGCCTCGTCGATCCGCAGGATCGTCTCCGTGAGCGCGGCGATCGCCGGGGCGTCGAGCCCGGAGATCTCCCGGGCCTCGGCGTCGGTGAGCAGCCGGTCGACCGACTCGAGCTTGGTCGTCATCTCGAACCGGGGTTCGGGCAGCCGTTCGCCGTAGACCAGGCTCCGGCCGGCCGGGAATCCGAGCGCCGAGGCCGAGATCTTGCCGGAACGGACCCGGTCCCAGAGGGAACCGGCGAGGTAGTAGCGGACGATGAACTCGAGCGGGATCAGATAGTCCCGGGGGTTCGGCCCGAGCGTCCGGACCTGGGGCACGACGCGGACCCGCTCGACCCGCATCGAGGTCGGCGAGGCGAGGCCGCGGAAATGGTGGGGCACGCCGATCCGCCGGCAGACCTCGAACCAGTGGGCCGCGGTCCGGGCGAGCGTTTCGCCCTTGTGCGGAATCTCGCTCGGGATGTGCTTGTCGAAGACCGAAATGTCGTTCGTGAACCGGAACTCGAGTTCGGTCGGCGAAACCTCCCAGACCTCCTTGACCTTCCCCCGCCGCAGATAGGTGGGGGCGGGGGCGGCGGACTCGGGCGACACGCCCGGCCCATGGAGGGCCCGACTGTTAAGGTTCGCGGGCGCGATTCAGAGGGACTTCGCGTGGACCAAGGTGACCGCCCGGAAGCCCCGCTTGCCGTAGAACTTGGTGGCGATCTCGTTGTGGGCCGGAAACTCGGCCGTCACGATGCCGGCGCCCCGGGCCTTCAGGGCCTGGACCGTCTCCCGCAGGAGATACTCGCCGACCCCGTGGCGCCGGTAGAGCGGCAGGAGGTAGATGTCGAGAATGACCCCCTCGTTCTCGGGGGTGTAGAAGAGCCGTTCGCGCAGGTGGGCCCGGACGATCCCGACGACCCGATCCTTGTCCGCCCCGATCCCTTCCGCCGCGAGGACGAGCGCCTTCGGGTCGGCGAGGTCCTGGGTGAGGAGCGCGGTGGCCCGGGCCTCGGCGTCGGCCCGCACCTTGAGCAGCGGATCGAACTCCTCGTTGAGCCGCTTGAGCCGCAGCAGGAGCCCGACGAGGGCCGGCACATCGTCCGACCGGGCGGGCCGCAGGTGGATCGGCACGTTCGGGGCGTCGGTCGCGGTCATCGGCGCGGGCACCGGGGAGGTTTCCTTCGTCATGGTTTCGAGGGGGAAGGGAGGGGGGTGGAGGGCGGCATCGGTGCGATCAGCCCGGACCGCCCGATCGCCTCGATGAGCCGGGCGGGGCGGGACATCCGGTCCTGCGCGATCGCCAGGAACTCGGCCCGGCTCCGGGTGACCCGGGCGACGCCCGCGTCGACCGCCGCCGTCGCGACGGCGGCGGCCACATGGGGGAAGACCTCCCGTTCTTCCATCGTCGGCAGGAGGTGCTCGGCGGTGAGACCGCGATCGTGGGCCCGGGCCGCAAGCTCCCGGGCGGCGGCGAGCACGATCTCATCGTTGATGGAGCGGGCCCGGGCGTCCAGGACCCCCCGGAAGACCGCCGGGAAGATCAGCGAGTTGTTGACCTGGTTCGGGAAGTCGCTGCGGCCGGTGGCGACCACCGCCACGCCGGCCCGGCGGGCGACGTCCGGCCAGATCTCGGGCACCGGATTGGCGAGGGCAAAGACGATCGGATCGTCGGCCATCGTCCGGATCACGTCCGCCGAGACCGCATGGGGATCCGGCCGTGAGGCGGCGAGGAGGACGTCGGCGCCCCGGAGGGCGTCGGCGAGTTCCCCCACCCGGCCCCCGCCGTTGGTCTGCAGGGCCAGCCGGTACTTCCAGGGATTGCGGAGCATGAGCTCGTCCATATCGTCGCGCTCGGCGTGCAGGATCCCCCGCTGGTCGACGAGCGAGATCGCGTGGGGGTCGTGGCCGAGGGTGACCAGGAGCCGGGCGGTCACCAGGTTGGCGGCGCCGGCCCCCAACAGGACCGTACGGATCTGCCCGATCGACCGGCCCGTGAGCTCGAGCCCGTTCAGGAGCCCCGCGACGGTCGACGCCGCGGTGCCGAGCTGATCGTCGTGCCAGACCGGGATGGGCAGCCGCTCCTGGAGGGTCTCGAGGACCTCGAAGCACTTCGGCGAGGCGATATCCTCGAGGTTGATGCCGCCGAAGCCGGGAGCGATCCGTTCGACCGTCTCGATGAGCTCGCCCGGCGAGTTGATCCGGACGGGGACCGGGATCGCATTGACCCCCCCGAGGTAGCGGAAGAGCATCGCCTTGCCCTCCATCACCGGGAGGGAGGCCTCAGGTCCGACGTTGCCGAGGCCGAGGACCCGGCTGCCGTCGGTCACGATCGCGATGGTATTCCACCGGCCGGTGAGGTCGAACGACCGCTCCGGCGCCGCCTCGATGGCCCGGGAAACGGCGGCGATCCCCGGCGTGTACCAGAGGGCGAAGTCCTCGAGCGAACGGATCGGCACCGACGGAACCGTCTCGATCTTCCCGTGATAGAATCCGGCGAGCTCGATCGAGCGCCGGCCGAGGGTTTCGGTCGCGCCTTCCCCCTCCTCCGTCGCGGGGGGAGCGGGAGGGCTCGGCCCCGGCTCCGCCTTCCGGGGAACGGGCCGGCTGGGCGGCTCCGCCTGCACCATGGCGCGATTCGAGCCGCCCGAGGGTAATTAACGCTTTGCCGGAGTCGAATCCCGACTTCGTCAATCGCCGACCCCCGCCGGAGCCCTCTCATACGGGACGGAAGGTCCGAGCGGAACTCCGGACGGGAACGACGCCCCGGCGCCCCGGGCGGGACCCGGCCGCCCGCCCCGGCGAGCGGACCCGCGACCGGGCGGGTGGGTTTTCGTCGCGCGCAACAGGGTTTCTTCCCCGGCAGCGGGCCGCTGCGGCGCCACCGTTAAACCCCGTTCCCCCTCGGTGGGGCGATGCAGTTGCACACCGGCCTCGCGAGCGTCTTCCCCCGGTCCGAAGCGCTCGTGGCCGCGACCCGCGACTTTGACCGGGGCCGGACGACCGCCGACGCCCTCGAGGAGCTCTACGCCCGGACCGAAGCCGAGGTGGTCGCCCTCGAGGAACGGCTCGGCTTCGACACCCGGACCGCGGGCTACCTGCGCTGGCAGGACCTCTTCCGGCCCTTCGCGGAGACCTGGGACGGCTTCACCGTCGGGCCGGTCACCCGCTGGTTCCAGACCAACACCTTCTTCCGTCGGCCGGTGCTCCATACCCCGCCCGAACGGCGGCCGGGCGAGTTCGCGGCCCGGATCCCGAAACCGCTCACCGGGCCCGGAGCCGCCACCGCCAAGGTCCTCCTCCCCGGCCCCTACACCTTCGCGGGACTGCTCGACAACCGTTCCGGGGAACCCGACTCCGCCCTCATCCACCGGATCGGACGGCTGCTTGCCGAGGAGGTGAAGGAGCTCCGGGGCAAGGGCTACCGCACCTTCCAGTTCCAGGAACCGCTCCTCGCCGACCGGCCCCCCGAAGGGGTCGCGGCCGAATCGGTCCTTGCGGCGTACCAGTCGGTCGCCCACCAGCTCTCCGGCGGGACGTCGATCGTCTGGACCTACCACGGGGACGGGGCGGTCGTTGCCCCCCTGCTCGCCCGGTTGTCGGTCGGGGTGGTCGGCGTCGACCTCGCCGAAACCGACGTGGCCAAGCTCCCGATCGCGCTGGAGCACAAGGGGATCGGGCTCGGGGTCGTCGATCCCCGGACCACCCTGGTCGAGGAGGCCGGGGAGGTCGCCCGGATCGTCCGGTCGGTGCGGGACCGGCTCCACCCCAGCTCGATCTGGCTCTCCCACGGGGCCCCCATCGATCTGCTGCCCTGGGAGCCGGCCACCCGCAAGCTCCATGCCCTGCCGGCGGCCCGGCAACTGCTGGCCGGTCCGGACGGAGGGGGCCGCCCATGAGCGAACTTCCCCTCTTCCCGATGCAGGAGATCGGGAGCCTGATGAAACCGCGCTGGCAGTTGCTCGGCCAGCGCGGCGAGCCGCTCGACGCGCGGGCGCTCGACGAGCTCGAGATCTGGACGCAGCGGCTCCCCCTCTCGGAGGGGCCGATGGCGGCGACGGTCAAGTCGCTCCGGGCCGGGCGCTCCCGCGAGGCGGGGGCCGAGGCGGTCCGGGACCTGGGCGCCCTCTTCGCGCTCCGCTACTTCGAATCGATGGGCCTGAGCCGGGTCTACGACGGCGAGGCGCGACGGATCGAGATGTACGAGCACGCGATCCGCCAGATGCGGGGCTTCCAGTTCCAGGGGCACGTCCGCTCCTTCGACAACAAGTACTACCTCAAGGCCGCCGGCACCGGGGAGATCCGGCTGGAGCGGCCGTACCATCTCGAGGAGTTCGACTTCGTCCGCCGGCATGCCCGGGCGACGCCCAAGATCCCGATCACGGGCGCCTACACGCTCGCCGACTGGTCGTACAACGAGTACTACCTGTCGCGGACCACCGGGTGGAAGGACCGGGCCACGCGCCGGTCGGCCCAGCGGGAGTTCGTGGTGGAGATCGCCCGCAAGGCCCTCCGCCCGACGATCGCCGCCCTGGTGGCCGCCGGGGCCCGCGTGATCCAGATCGACGAACCGGCCGCCGGCACCCACCCCGACGAGGCCGACCTGGTCGTCGAGGGGTTCAACGCCGCGACCGACGGGATCGACGCCGAGTTTTCCATGCACATCTGCTACTCCGACTACCGGGACCTCTATCCGGCGCTGCTCGAGGCGAAGCGCTGCCGCCAGTGGGCGTGGGAGTTCGCGAACCGGGACTTCGAGGACCGGGACGGCTACGCGATACTGAACCTGCTCAACGAGTACGGCGACCCCCGGGAGGTCGGCCTCGGCGTCCTCGATGTCCATCGGGACGAGATCGAGTCCCCCGAGCTCGTCGCCGACCGGATCCGGCGCACGGTCCGGATCCTCGGCGACCCCCGTCGGCTCTGGATCAACCCCGACTGCGGTCTGAGGACCCGGTCGCTGGACGTCGCCTATGCGAAGCTCGAGGCGATGGCCAAGGGCGTCCAGCTGGCCCGCGAGGAGTTCG
>JAJYWS010000020.1:7564-9171 GCA_021791335.1 Thermoplasmata archaeon | reverse complement strand
TTCCAGTGGAGATGCGACGTGAAGAAGGCGCTCCGCGGCGGCGGTTGTGTCGACACACCCCCGCGGAGGCGGCCGAACGGCCGCGAACAGACCAGAGCACTCCCGCCTGAAAAAGACTGACGCCCAGAAGGTTCGCAAGGGCCTTCAGCGCAGGAACCACCGACGGTATCGAGCGTTCCTCCGTCACGGACGAGGGCGCTTCTACCGCCTCCTCACCGAGTTGGTCGAGGGAGCGGAGGCCCCCTACCGATGTCGTCCCTACGGCACCCCCGGACGACCTCCGACGAACCCGCGGGATGTCGCTCGCTTCCTGCTCCTGAAGAACTTCGAGGGATGGTCGTACGACGAGACCTACGCCACCCTCGAGGCGCTCCCCGAGCTGGCCCGCAAGCTGGGCTTCCGAAAGACCGTCCCCGCCGCCAGCACCGTCGCGATGCTCGTGACGAAGGTCCCGACCCGCCTCCTCGAGGATCTGCTCGCTCGGACCACGGTGCACCTGGTCCGAGGTCGGACCAATGTGGCCGGCGATGCCACGGGAGTCGCCACCCGCCGCTACCAGCGGTGGTTTGACGTGCGTCATGGAAGGAAGGGTCGTCGGCGGGCCTTCATCAAGCTCCACACGATCGTGGCCACTCGGGCCGAGTGGCCGTTCTTCCTCTCCGCTCGAGTGACCCGAGGGACGAGGAACGATGCTCCCGAGCTCGAACTCCTGCTCGACCAGATGGACCCGAGCATCGAGTTGGGGAATGGCGCCTTCGACCGAGGCTACCAGTCAAGGAAGAACGCCCAGTTGATCGAGGACTGAGGCGGATTCCCCGTCATCGACCTGAAGAAGAATGCCACGGCGAAGGCGCTGGGCCCCCCCGCCTGGCGGCGGATGGTGCACCGCCAACGGACTGACCGACGGGCGTTCCGCTGTCGATATCGGCGGCGACCGGTGGTGGAGGGAGTCTTCGGCGGGTTCAAGCGGCGATTCGGAGAGATACTCCTCGCTCGACGGAGGCATGCCCAGAGGGTCGAGATCCTCTGTCGGGTGGTCGTCTGGAACCTTCTCGGGATGGTCTACCACAAGAAGTGACCGACGCAAGGATCACCGAGGGCGAAGGGAGTTTCCGGTCACACCCGGTAGCGCCTCCTTAGAGCCATTGCCGAGTCGGTCCATCTTACGGCTCACCTCCTCAGGAAGCGACCAGTTTGGCGCGAACTCGAATGCAACAAGCTCCTATCCTCGCTCTTCGCGCCTGACGGGCTGTAGGCCTCCACCCCGCGACCGTCGGGTCCCTTCTCTCGGTGGCATCACCGTCAAATGGTTCTGGAGTACAACGGGCCGCAACAATAGTATGGCCGGGGGTCAGACCGATCCCCGACCTTCCCACTTGGGGTCCAGCCCCACTCCCGTCAGGACGGACAGATCCCCACCCTCCGCTTCCCGCGTTGAGAGGTCCACCGGTAGATTATTATTGTTGTATTACAATTGCCTTTCGTGTCCGACCCCACGCGCTTCTTCCGCCAGCCCTCCCACCCGCTCCAGCGCCGCTACGAGGCCCTCCGAGCCTACCTCTTCGAGGGGGTCCCCCTCGCCGAGGCCGCCCGTCGGTTCCGCTACC
>JAJYWS010000020.1:0-7464 GCA_021791335.1 Thermoplasmata archaeon | reverse complement strand
GTTCGGCCCGGAACCCGTCCGGACCCTGCTGGCGGGGGTGGTCAAGGCCCGAGAGGGAATGGGAGCCTATCCGACCCGCTCGTTCAACCTGGACTTCCACCCCATCCCCCACCACGGGGAGACGGAGCGCTCGCGGCTGGAGCACAACTTCGCCACTCGACGGGGGAAGGCCGTTCCCTCGATCCTCTGCGCCTTTGCCCAAGAGTGGGAGGGTCGGGAGATGGTCTACTCCCAGGCCAACGTGGTCCGGGAGGAGCAGGCCGAGGAGGTGGTGCGCTTCGCCGAGTACTGGAAGGAACTCACGGGCGCCTACCCTGCGGAGGTCGTCTTCGATGCGCACATGACGACCCACCGGGTCTTGGCCGACTTAGACCGTCGTGGGATCACGTTCCTGACCCTGCGGGAACGGCAACCGAAGGAAGTGGCGCGACTGCGCCAGGTTCCCGCGAGTTCGTGGACGTCGGTCGAGGTGGAGACCGAGGGGCGGAAGTACCCGACACCGAGGGTGGTGGACGAGCGGGTGGAGGTGAGGGACTACCCGGGGAAGATCCGTCAGATCGCGGCGATGGATCTGGGGAAGGAAAGCCCGATGCTGCTGCTGACCAATGACACGAGGAAGAAGCCGGGGACGCTCCTGACGCGGTATGCGCGTCGGACGCTGGTCGAGAACGGGATCGGCGATCAGGTGGCGTTCTTCCACGTGGATGCGCTCTCGAGTTCGGTGCGGATCAAGGTGGACTTGGATGTGGCGCTGAGCGTGGTGGGGAGCGCTGCGTATCGGTGGCTGGGCTCGCAGCTTCGGGGATATGAGACGGCGAAGGCGCGTCGGGTGTGGGAGACGTTCCTCGACCAACCCGGGTGGGTGAAGCTGACCGAGAAGGAGGTGGTGGTGAAGGTGCCACGATTCAGTCGGGCCCCGGTGCTGCTGGAATCACCGGCATGTCGGGACGCCACGCCCATCCCATGGCTCGGGAACCGAACGATCCGTGTAGAGGTCACGCGACGGAAGAAGCCCAAAGGGTGTTAGAGTAAACACCCAAAGTAGGCGCGAAAATCCCGGCTAGGACGACCGAACCGGCCCGCCGCCCGAGGAGGATTCCCCGGGAGCGGAGGCCTTCGGGTCGGCCCCCTTGCCCTCCCGCCGGTCGAGCTGCTGCTGCCGGGCGGTCAGTTCGAACTCGCGGCGGGCCTGCTCGCCTTCCATGGCGATCACCCGCTTCTCCCGCTCCGAGAGCTGGGCCAAGGTCGCTTCGAGGGCCTTCTCGCGGGCCTGAAGCGAGGCGGCCGTCTCCTGGATCGAAAGCGCCCGGGCGTTGACTTCGCTGGAGCGGGCGACCCACTCGGCCTGCTGATGGGCCAGGGCCTCGGCCCGGGAGCGATAGTCGGCCTCGAGGAGTTCCAGCTGCTGGCGGGCCTCCTGGAGGGCGGATTGCTGGCGCCGAAGCTCCATCTGCGTGTACACCGTGTCGGTCTCCCGCCGACCCGCGGTGGACTCTCGGTCCTGGACCTGCCGCTCCCGCCGCTGGATCTCATGCGCGAGCCGGAACATCCGGCTCTGGCCGGAGGTGATCAGCTCGCGTTCGTGGATCGGCGTCCCCGAAGCGATGAGGTGCAGCATCGACCCGGCGGTCTGGTAGCTGGTGGCCGCAACAAAGAGGCTGATGGCCAAGGCGGTGCCGGCTTCGGCCCCGTGCGCCGCCGGGAGGTAGAGGATCAGCGCGACCGGAAGCGGGAGGATCGAGGCGATCAGGCCGACCCACTGACGGCGGCGCCAGCCGCTCCACGTCGAGATCAGCCCCAGAAGTCCGAGCGTGATTCCCAGCAAGGCGAGCGGGTAGAGGGCCAGCAGATCGGTCCCGTCGAAGGGCGCCTTGTTCTGGTAGAGCAGCAGGGCCATGACGCCCGCAAACCCCGCACCGTAGGCGACGGCCCCGACGCTCAGGGAAAAATGCCGCTCCCACGGCCACAGTTGGAACACCGACCACTTGGAGGCCAGCGATCCGAGGGCCAGATAGAGGGCGGCGAGGGCCGGTAGCCATACCGCGAACGTCGCTCCCCAGGTGGCCAGGAATCCGGTGGTGCTGACGAAATGGACGTAGAGGACCAAGATGGCGTCCAGCAGCAGCACGCCGGACACTACCACCGCGTTCGTGTGCGCCAGACGGCCGATCCTCAACTGGAGGAGGGCGTCGTCGTGGGCGAGCCGGAGATCCTCCGGGTGGGGAACCACAACCCCCGGAGTGGGGGCCACCGGGGCCGAGGCAGGGGGAACCGGGCCGTCAGTGGACATCAGGTACGACAGGGGAGCGTCGGGTTACTTAATCCTACGGTCCACTGGAGGTGCGCTGCGCAACCACGATGACCGCGGCCGCCTCCGGCCACCGATCGGGGTCGCGACCGACGGACTCTTCCCACTGGAGGAGCGATGTCCAGGCCGACACGGATGCGGACGCCGCCTCGATTCGCTGGGGATCGGACCCGAGCAGGGGAGCGACGGCCATGACCTCGAGCGGGTCGAACTGACGATCCCGGAGATACCGGAGGAGCTCTGGCGCCGACCATCGCCGGAAGCCGACGCCGGGCACCGTCCCCGAGCGGACCGGCCGGAACCCTTCCCGCTCGATCGCGGACGACAGTCCATGGCCCTTGCCTTCCAGCAGCCTCCGGACCACCGACGGGGGCAGTCGATGGAAGTATCGGGAGGCCTCGCCCGGGCCCGGAGCGATCTCCACCAGCAGCCGGCCCCCGGGCCCGACCAGGGGGAGCGTCACGTCCAGCAATTCGGGGCCGCGTGGCCCGGAAAACCCCAGGACATTGCCCAGGAGCTGGACCCAGGAAAAGACCCCGCGCCGGAAGGGAGGGTTCAGACCATCCGCCCGGACCAGATCCGCCGTCGACTCAGGGCGGGCGCCCAAGGCGGCCCGCCGGAGCATCTCCCGGGAGAGGTCGACCCCCACCCAGCCCGAGGCCGTAAGGGCGGGCGGCGCCAGGAACCGACCCGGCCCGCATCCCAGATCCAGGGAACGGCCCTGGCGGGGATGGTTGCGGGTGAGCATCCGCATCCTCAGCTCCCGGAACAGGTCCCGCTGCGCCGTTCCCTCGTAGCGGAGCCACTCCCGCTCCGCCCGGTACGGGTCGAGTTCGAGGAAGCGCGTCCGGGGCGGCGGCCCGGGCCCAACGGCGGGCGCGGCCGAGGGCGCGACCCGCCGTGTCGATCCGACCCGGCCGCCGATCCCCCGCCGGCGCCCGCCCTCCCGCCGTTCGGTCGTTGCCATTCGCCGAGGGTCGAGGAGCCGCCCCCTTTATAAGGGTCCGTCCGCATTCACTGGCCGCAACCCCCATGCCGTACTACGAGTGTCCCAAGTGTGGAGGCGGATACGTGATCGATGTCCCTCCCAGCGCACGGCCGGTCTGCGACCGTGACGGCGCCCGGCTCAAGCGCACCAGCGACGCGGCCTACGAACGCAACGCCCGCGAAAAGTAGAGCCGCGCATCCCTGCGGCGGCCCGGGCTACGGACGGGCCGGCCGGACTTGGAGGATCGAGTAGAGGATCACGAGGAACCCGGCCAGGTCGAAGGTCGAGAAGGCGACCCAGGCGGTCAGGAGATCCTGGGAGAACAACTCGTACAGTACCCCCGCCACCGCGGCGGCGACCGAGATGAGGACAAACCCGGCACCCAGGAGCGCCAGTGCCGGGCTGCGGGTCCTCCGGTAGGCCCGAAAGCTCTGGATGGCGATGATGGCCCCGACCCCCAGGATGCCCCCTTCGAGCGCCCTCAGCACCCAGATCTCGGGGATCATCCTGGCCTCCGGGCGACCTCACTCCACATCGACACGATCCGATCGGCTGAATCCTCGGTGGGAACAACCTCAACCCGAAGGTGTCCCGCCTCTAGATAAAGCCGGGCCTCCCGAACGTTGGACCGGAAGATTTCGACTTTGCGACCCTCCCGGGTAAACGCCAGCCGCGAGATCTTCACGAGTTGACGCTCCTGCATCTCCTTGAGGTGGCGGTAGACGGAGCTTTGGGGGAGTCCGGTGTGGACCACCAGGCTATGGACGTCCTGCTCGGCCTGGGTCAACTCCAGCAGCAACCGGCGGGTGGTCGGGTCCCCGAGTGCCTCGAGAAGAGCATCCCCGAGCGCACTGCCGGTGGACGGCGTCGAGGGGGGAGGCGGAGGATCCGCTTCGACCACAGAGGGCACCCGGACCGCATCGAAGAGGAGAGGGTTAAGGGTTCGTACGGACCCGGTGACCCGTTTAGGCGACCGATCGACCCCGCCGGATCCGGGGACGGGGAGGTTGCCGCGCGTCGGCGAGGATGCGGCCGTGGTCGAAGGCGAGGCCCCGGACCCCGGAGAGGGGAACCCAGGCGGCGTCCCGGGCATCATCACCGCCCCGCGGGGGCGCCGCCCGCCCCTGCATCCGATAGGCGATCGTGAGGGTATGGCGCCGGGGATCCCGGTCCGGCCCGGAGTAGATTCCGACGAGGCTCCGAGGGCGGGCCGTGAGTCCGGTCTCCTCCCTCAGCTCGCGAACCACCGCCGCCTCCGCCGTTTCCCCGTACTCGACAAATCCCCCGGGCAGCGCCCAGAGGCCCTTACCGGGCGGACGCCCGCGTCGAATGAGGAGCACCCGCCCCCGGTCGAACCATACTGCATCGACCGTGACGGCCGGGCCCTTGGGGATCATACGGCGGCCTTCCGCTCGACCCGCAGCAGAAAAGGGGTTATGAAGTAGGAGCCTGCTCCCGGCGCGATGCCCATCCTGCGAAGCAAGGCCCCGTTGCGGATCAGTTTTGCCGGCGGTGGTACCGATGTCTCCCCGTATCCGGAGCAGAAGGGGGGCGCGGTACTGAACTGCACCATCGACAAGTTCGCCTACGCGTCGATGCAGGTCGACAAGGATGGACAGGGGCGGACCCGGGTCCGGTCGCTCGACTACAACCTGACCGTCGACTACGAGCGGGGATCGCACCTGGTCTTTGACGGGAAGCTCGACCTGGTCAAAGCGGCGCTCCGGATCCTCCACCCGGGCCCCGACGCGGGCCAGACTACGGCCGACTCGATCACCCTTGCCCTCCACTCCGACGCTCCCCCGGGGACCGGCTTGGGGAGCTCGTCAACGATGTGCGTCGCCCTGGTCGGCGCGTTCCAAAAGTACCTGAGGGAGCCCTGGACCGCCTACGAGATCGCCGAGCTCGCCTACCGGATCGAACGGGAGGAGATGGGCGTGCGGGGGGGCCGGCAGGATCAGTACGCCGCCGCCTTCGGAGGGTTCAACTTCATCGAGTTCAACGGGTCGACCACGATCGTGAACCCGCTCAAGATCAATCCGGAGGTTCAGAACGAGCTCGCGTACCGGCTCCTGCTCTGCTACACCGGGACCAGCCACTACTCGAACGACATCATCCAGCAACAGCAGGAGAACTACACCAGCGGCCGGAAATCGACCGTGGACGCGCTCGACGCCACGAAGCGGCTCGCGGTCGACATGAAGAACCAGCTCCTTCGGGGCAACATAGACGAGATGGGCCGGCTGCTGGACGAAGGCTGGCAGCTCAAGAAGCAGTTCACGGACGGGATCTCGAACCCGCCGATCGACCGGTTCTACGCCGCCGCCCGCGAGGCGGGCGCGCTGGGGGGTAAGCTCGTGGGCTCGGGGGGCGGAGGCTACATCCTCCTCTTCTGCGACGGGGAGCGGCGGGCCGAGGTGGTCAAGGCGGTGGTGGCCCAGGGGGGCCGGGCCGTCGACTTTTCCCTGGAGCCCGCCGGAATGCAGACCTGGTCGGTCAGGGGGACCGCCTGAGCCGCCCGCGGAGGACGAACGCTTGGACGCCGGACTCCCCCCGGCTGTTTCCAACCTGCGGGGGGCTTGGATCATTGCGCGGTATCGACTCCGCTTCTTCCGCAAGACCCTCCGGTTGCAAGCCGCGTTCCTGTTCGCGATCCTCCTCGTGGCCGTGGGATCGCTCCAGCCGGTCCCACCCTACGTCGACGGGGTCATTCCGGTCGTCGAAGGGTTCCTCTCGAATGGCCTCACCCAGATCGGGTTCCTCCTGGCCGTCGTTCCGGCCTGCGTTTTGGCCGCCTCAGGGGCCGAGTGGAACCGGGGCCGGAGCGGATTGTTCTCCCGAAGCGCTCCCCACGCCGCCTCGATCCGGCTCTCCGGAATGTGGATCGCCGCCGCGCTGGGAAGCCTCATGGTGGTCTTCCTCTATGCGGTGCTGGTCGCCCTGATCGCCTGGGCCCGATTCGGCTCCTTCCCGATCGTGCCCTGGATTGAGGCCATGGGGGTCGTCGCCCTCGTCAGCCTCGCCGCCGTCTCGGTGGCCTCCGCCCTCAGCCTTCTCTTCCGGGAGGTCCTCTGGGGGATCACTTCCTCGCTGGTCCTGCTGCTCGGACTCCTGAAGGTTCACGCCGATCTCTTCACGGCCCTCCACCAGACGGTGCCGTCGGTCCCGGAGTTCCTGGCGTGGAACCTGGCGAGCGTGGCTCCCGTGATGACCTACCCGCTGACCCCGGCGCCGCTGTTTCCCCTGCTGGGAGTCACTCCTCCGCCCTTTGCGGCCGGCCTCCTGGTCATCGTCGCCTGGTGGGTCGGGGCGTGGCTCTTCGGGTGGCTGCTGACGCTGCAGGAGGACTAGGTATGAACCCCCGATCGGTCCGACTCGAGGTCCTCCACCTCTGCAAGCGCCAGGTGGGAATCGATCTCATCCGGGACGTCTCGTTCCGCGAGGAACGCTGCGGGGTGGTGGCGCTCACCGGGCCTTCCCGCTCGGGGAAGAGCACCGTGCTCCTCATGATCGCCGGCCTCGTCCACCGGACCACGGGACTGATTGAAGTCCAGGGCCGCTCGATCGCCGACCCCGCGTGCCGGCGGTTCATCGGCAGCGCGGTCGGAGATCCGGCCCCCTACTACGGCCTAAGCGTCATTGACACGCTCGACCTGGCCGGAGAGCTGCGGGGGATGACCCGGGCGTCGGTCCGGGAACGGCTCGACTACCTTGACCGCGCGCTCGCCCTGCCCCCTCTCGGGAGCGTGGTCTCGAAGCTCCCCCTGACCCAGCGTCGCCGGGTCATGCTGGCCGCGAGCCTGGTCGCCGATCCGCCGGTCCTGGTCTGGGATGAGCCGGCCGATCTGGCCGACGAGGAGGAGGTCCGGCGCATCGAGCAGCTGCTTCGGAACCTCGCGGCCGACCACCTCGTCCTGCTCGGGACGCGGTCGACCCAGTTGGCGGCCCATGTCGCCCGCCGCATCCTGGTACTCGACCGAGGGGCTCTGGTGTACGACGGACCCAACATCGAGTTCGGCACCCTGCTCCCGTTCCGCCGGATCGAGGTGAGCTTCGGCCAGCCCGTGGCCCCCGAGCGACTGGCGGCGGTCCTTCCCATCGCCTTCCAGCTCACGGTCGTGAACGATCGGGTGTTCCGGATCCGGTTCCTCCGCAACGATCCCAAGGG
>JAJYWS010000039.1 GCA_021791335.1 Thermoplasmata archaeon | reverse complement strand
CGTCAGTCACTACCACCCGATCCCCGGCTGGAGGCCCCGGACGGTTGATCCGGTCCACCGGCTGTACCTGTACGTGGTCCCCGAGAGCCGGGCCTCAGCCGTGGAAGTAGATCCAGAATCCGGCGCCGACCAGAAGGACCGCCACGATGACCACCGCGCCGGCAATCCAGCCGGTATAGACTCCCCGGTCGTCCTGGTCGGAGGCGAGCGTCACGTGCCGGTCACCTCCCCGGACCACTAAACGGTTTCGACGACCCCGCGCTCACGGGGTCACCGGCCCGGGCATCGCGCCCAGCAGGGTACCGGAAAGGCCGAGGTAGATGAGGAGGCCGGCGACTATGAATCCGACCGCGAACACCGCCAGGATGAACCGGCGCTGCTCGGCCGTGTAGTTTTCGGTCCACCAACTCATGGCGTTGCGACCGGGGCGGGATTCAAGAGCCCTCGGTTCGTACTCCGTCGTGGGGGCGGGGCGGATCAGGCCGGGGGCGCTCCGGAGGGCGCGGTCTCCGAACCCCCAGCCGCCGGAGCCGGGCTCTCGGGAGTGACGAACTCCTCGACGATCCGGATCTCCTTGGGGTGGACCTGCCGGCGCAGGGCCTCGATCAGGCGAGGCTTGGTGGCAACCCAGGCCAAATCGAACTTGGCTCGGTCCGGGAGGTGGAGATGGAGGGTGGATCCGTCCATCTCAACCTTGAATTCGGACCCGTGACCGTAGTGAAGTTCGACCATCGCGCGGGCCTGGTCGGCCGGCGCATCGATTCGGGCGAGGACCTTGAAGGTACCCCGGACCGTCCGGCCGGCGTACGGCGGGTTGAAGTCGACCCGAACCCGAGCGGCCGTCAGGCTCACGACGCGGCCCCGGCGTCCCCGGATGGTCAGGACGGTGCCGATGTCGAGGCGGGCATCCTCCCGGCGCATTTCGGGCAGCCGCTGGATTTCGTGCATCCCGAAGAGCTCGATCAGCTTGGGATCCCGTTCCCCGAACGCTTCGGCCGGGGGGAAGGTCTTGGTGACCTCCTGGCCCGGGACGAGGCCCTCGAGGCCCTTCTCGATTCCGGAGGGAAAGAACTCCCCACCGATCAGGTGGGGTCGGGGGGCGAAACGGCTGCCGTCTCCCCGTTCGGCGCCAGCCTGCTGGGCCACCTCCTCCCGGGTGGTGTCGATGAGGTCGGTTCGACCTCCGCCTTCGGCCCAGATCTCGTAGTCCAACGAAACCAGTTCGCCCGCCTTCACCGGGGTCTGGCTTTCCGTGGATTGGCTGGTCATCCCCGCGCCGAGACCCCCTCGGGTTTAAGGTTTTCCAGCAGCGGCACCTCGGTAGCGGGGCCCCGGGGCCGCGGCTGGTGATGCCAAGGGCGCGGAGGCCCCGGGGGCGGCTATGGGGACCCACCCAATCGGTCCGGGGGCGACGCCGGGCGATCGTATCCTCCCCTGCCGTACCGCAGGAATCCTCGAGCCGCCCCGAGGAGCGTCGCCCAGCGCCGGAGGAACTCGACGGGCCGATACCGCATCCCCGGGTAGCTCCGTTCCCAGGCCATACCTTGGAGCCCGAGCCCCAGAAGGACCCCGAGACCGAGCAGGGCCCCCACGACCAGGAGGATCTCGCCCGGGGTCCGCAGGATGGGCCAGGGCAGCAGGAGGGCTCCCAGGACGATCAAGGCCGGGGGCGCGACATAGGGCAGCAGCCCTCCCGGGCTTGCCTCGTAGGTCGATCCGTGGCGTCGCCAAACCACGTATCCGCCGAGGGCGTAGCGGCTCTGCTTCGAAAGCCAGCGGTACAGGCTCAGGTCGGAGAAGTCGTGGGCGACCCAGGCCTCGGCCACATAGCGGCCCTGGTAGCCCGCCCGCAGGGCCCGCAGTGCGATCTCCTGATCCTCGCTCGCGGCCGACTCGTAGAGCGTAGTGTCGAGGAGCCCCACCCGATCGAAGACCTCGGTCCTCCAGGCGCTGTTGCCCATCGGCAGGGCATGGGGGTGGTGCCGGGCCACCGTCTCGTAGAACCGCCGGAGGTAGGCATCGTAGTACCGGGCCCCGATGGTCCGGGCGGTTCCCTCCATCGCCGGGGTGGGTCCCCCGGTGAATCCGACCGTCGGGTCGGTCATGGGGGCCAGGAGCTTCGCGAGCCATTCCGGGGGGGCGACCTCGTCGGCGTCAAGGAAGGCGACGAACTCCGTATCGACCTCCCGGAGCGCCCGGTTGCGGCTTTCGGGGATCGATCCCGGGGCGTCCAGGTAGACGATCCGGGGGTCCTCGGCCGCCAGTCGTCGGGCGATCTCCCGGATCGGTCCGGGCCCGCCCCCGTCGTCCACCAGGATCCGATCGGGGGGCCGGGTCTGCCGTCGAAGGGAGCCGAGGGTCCGCTCGACCCGGGGATCCCGCAGGACGGTGACGATCACCGTCACCGCACCGGGTCGTCGGGGGGAGCCCGGCATGGTCGCCTAGCGCCCGATGCCGCGTTCCCGGGCCAGCTCGGCGATCGTCCGGTCGACGGCCGCCGCGCTGGTGAGGGCCGGGGTCCAGCCGAGCCGTTCGACCTTGGCGATGTCCAGGAGCTGCTGGGGAACGTCCCCGACCCAGCCCCGCTCGCCGCCGGTATACTCGATCCGGGCCCGTCCGCCGTGGATCGCGACGACCCGTTCGGCGATCTCCCGGACGCTGATCCGGTCCCGGGCCCCGAGGTTGAAGACGTTGACCGGTTCGTCGGCATGGTCCCGGACAAAGAGCATGCCGGCGACGCAATCCTCGCTGCGAAGGTAGCTCTTCGCTTGCCGGCCGTCGCCCAGGACCTCGAGTCGATTCGGGTCCCGCTGGAGCTTCCCGAAGAAGTCGTAGATCACCCCGTGCGTCATGAACGGTCCGATGATGTTGGCGAACCGGAAGAGGTAGGTCTTGAGGCCGTAGGAGTGGGCGAACGCCGAGAGGAACGCCTCGACCGACAGCTTGGACGCGCCGTAGATCGACTGGGGCAGCAGCGGTCCATATCCCTCCGGGGTCGGGAAGACCGACGGACGGCCGTA
This sequence comes from Thermoplasmata archaeon, assembly GCA_021791335.1. Classification (GTDB taxonomy): domain Archaea; phylum Thermoplasmatota; class Thermoplasmata; order Lutacidiplasmatales; family UBA184; genus Lutacidiplasma. Next base: position 42,280 of record JAJYWS010000039.1, on the reverse strand, counting down.
GACCACACTGGAGGAGGAGAAGAGCAGCCGCCTCACTCCATGGCGACGGGCCGCCTCCATCACCCGGAAGGCGTTCAGCAACCCTTCCCGCAGGTCGATCCCCGGATCGGCCGTCCCCTTCTGGATGTCCGCGTTGGCCGCGAGATGCCAGACCTCGGAGGCCCCGCGGAACTGCTCCTCGTAGTGATCGGGGTCGGCAAGGTCGGACCGGACGAAGGTGAGGCGGGGGTCGTCGGCCACCCCGGCCAGGTGCTCTGGGCGGCCGCCCGAGAGGTTGTCGATCACCCGGACCGGCCGTCCTTCCGCCAAGAGGGCCCGGACCAGCACGGCTCCGATGGCTCCGGCGCCGCCGGTCACCACGACCGGCCCTGACGCTCCGGCTGCGACCATGGACGGCGTGGCGGACGGAGGTCGGCGTATTTAAGGGGGGCTGCTCTATTCGGACACCGGGCCGACAGATGACGACCGGGGTCGAGCCGACGCTGGAGGGGGCCCGGGTCCGGCTCCGTCCCTTGACGGAGGCGGACTACCTCGGGATCTTCCGATGGTACAACGACGCCGAGATCGTCGCCCCCTTCGATCGGTTCGAGGTCGACACCTGGGAGTCGTTCGTCACGGCCGTGGAGTCGGCCCCCGGGGATCCCCGTTCGGTTGCGCCCCGGTGGATCGTGGAGGAGCGCACCGACGGCCGGACCCTCGGCTTCGTCGGGTACTACTCGCCGCATCCGATCCTGGAGTATCTCGATGTGTGGTACGTTGTCGGAGACCGGGAGCAGCGGGGCCGGGGCTACGGGACCGAAGCGGTCCGCCTCCTGATCGACCACCTGTTCCAGCGGGAGACGGTCGAGCGGGTCGGGGCCACCTGCGATGTCGACAACGCCCCGTCCTACAAGCTGCTCGAGCGGTTGAAGCTCCGCCGGGAAGGTCGGCTCAACCGCGCCCTCTTCCATCACGGCGCCTGGCACGATGTGTTCGTCTACGGCACTACCCGGGGCGAGTGGACGGGGACGGCCGCGCGAGGCTAAGCGCCCACCGGGCTCCGCTCGGCGACCCCGGCCCGACCACGGCCGACGCGATCTCTGCGGTCGAACGGACATGGGTCCCCCCGCACGGGCCGGAGTCGAGCCCCTCGATTTCGATGAGCCGGACGGGATCGATCCCCGGGGCCAGTGCGAGGCCCTGGGCCCGGCCGGTCCGGCCCCGCTCCCACTCCTCCCGGGGGACGGATCGGATCCGGAGGGGGCGATCCTCCCGGATGACCCGGTCCAGTTCCTCCTGAAGCGCCGGGGCCTCGGAGGCGCTGAGCGGCGCGTCGAGTTCGATCGTCGCCCGTGTCGCGTCGAGGGCCGCTTTGAGCGTCCGCCGGCCGGTCCGGGCGAAGATGAGTCCGCTCAAAAGGTGCTGGCCGGAGTGGAGCCGCATGTGGGCGTAGCGTCGGTCCCAGTCGATCTCCCCTTCGATCTCGGTGCCCGGTACGAAGCCCCGGGCGACCTCCGGCGCGCCCCGGTACCGATGAACCACCACCGCACCGTCCCGTCGGACCTCGGTGATCCGGACCGCCTCGCCGGCGGGGACGCGCATCCACCCCCAATCGGACGGCTGACCGCCCCCGGTCGGGTAAAAGTAGGTCCGATCGAGCACGATGGCCCCCGGGGGACGCCCGACCACCCGGGCGCTGAACCGGCGTCGGTACGCGGCATCGAAGTCGGGGAGATACGCGAGCTCGGTCGGCATCGGTCCTGCAGCCCCCCGCCCGGACCCCAAGACCGCGCGGTGGAAGTCGCTTGCGGCGGTCCTGCCCCCGCGTCGGTGGCGCCGGGGGCCCCGGGCGCGGGTCACGACCGGCGCGCCCCCGGTCACCCTCGGGGGGCAAGGCAACCTATTTAGAGCGGGGCAGTGTGGGCCGGTCAGGTTGCCCAATGTTCAAGGCTCGTATCCGGATGGAGGTCCTGCGCGAGGTGGTCGAAGCGGTGTCCACCCTCGTCTCCGAGGCCAAGTTCTCCGTCTCCAAGGAGGGCCTCGAAGTCAAGGCGGTCGACCCGTCCCATGTGGCGATGCTCCTCCTCCGCCTCAGCCCGTCCGCCTTCGAGGAGTTCACCGGGGAACCGACCGAGATCGGCGTCGACATGGAGCGGTTCAAGGACGTGCTGCGCCTGTCCAAGCCGGGCGATACGGTGTCGCTCCAGTACGACGGGGGCAAGAACCCGTTGGTGACCCGGGTCGGCAAGGTGGTCCGGGCGATGTCGCTCGTCGATCCGGCGAGCCTGACCGACCCCAAGGTGCCGACCGTCAACCCGCCGGCAAAGGCCGTGGTCCGCATGGAGGAACTCCGGCAGGGGATCCGCGGCAGCGAGAGCATCGCCGACAATGTGATCCTCGAACTGGACTCCGACTCCTTTACGCTCCATTCCGAGAGCGAGACCGACAAGATGGACATGCGGCTCACCCCGACCGACGGGCTCGTGAGCATCGAGGCGAAGGACCGGGTCAAGAGCATGTACCCCCTCGACTTCTTCTCGGCGATGATGAAGTCGATCAGTTCGGCCGATGAGGTCACGCTCCATGTGGGCAATGAGTATCCGCTGAAGATCGAGTTCCCCGTGGCCCAGCAGAAGGGCTCGGGCGAGTTCCTCCTCGCGCCCCGGGTCGAAGAGGCGTAGAGGGGATCGGCCGGTCGGGGAGGGGCCGATGGTCCAGTCGCCCGAGCCGCACCCGCGGGTCGCTGTCCTTTCCGCCGTCCGGACGCCGATCGGGAAGTTCGGTGGGGCGCTCAAGTTGCTGCCCGCAACCACCCTGGGGACCTTGGTGGTCCGGGAAGCGCTCGACCGGGCCGCCGTCCGACCGGAGGAAGTGGAGTCGGTGCTCTTCGGACAGGGCATCCAGGCCGGGGCCGGACAGAATCCGGCCCGGCAGGTGCTCCGCGGGGCCAGCATTCCCGATGCGGTCGGAGCGGCCACGGTCAACATGGTCTGCGGGTCCGGGATGAAGGCCCTCCACTGGGGGAGCCTGGCCGTCCGGTCCGGGGAGTGTTCCATCGCGGTCGTGGGCGGCATGGAGAGCATGTCGGGAGCCCCCTATCTCCTCATGCCGGAGGCCCGTCGCGGCCTCGGCTATGGCCCCCAGAGCCTCGAGGATGCCGTTCAGCATGACGCTCTCCGGGACGCCTACGGCGAGCACGAGCTCATGGGGCTCACGGGTGAGCGGATCGCCCAGAAATTCCACCTGACCCGGACCGACCTGGACCGGTTTGCGCTGCGGAGCAACGAGCGGGCCGTCGCGGCCCATCGGGACGGCAGCTTTGCCTCCGAGATCGTGCCGGTCCCCGCGGGGATCGCCCCGGGCAGCCCCGCCTTGGATCACGACGAAGGTCCCCGGCCCACGACCAGCCTGGAGCGGCTCGGGGGGCTCCGGCCGGTCTTCCGGCCCGACGGTCTCCTGACGGCCGGCAACTCCTCCCAGCTCTCCGATGGCGCGGCCGCGCTCGTGTTGGCCAGCGAATCGGAGGTCGAGCGCCGCGGAGCCCGCCCGCTGGCGTGGATCCACTCATGGGCGGAGTCGGGGGTCCACCCGTCGGAGGTCATGGAGGCGCCGATCCCGACCATCCGCAAGCATCTTTCGAGGTTCGGATGGACGATCGACCGTTTCGATCGGGTCGAACACAACGAGGCGTTCAGTTCGGCCTCCTTGGCCGTCCAACGGACGTTTGACCTACCGGACGACCGGTTCAACGTCCACGGGGGGGCGGTGGCGCTGGGCCACCCCATCGGCGCCAGCGGCGCCCGGATCGTCGTGAGCTTGATTCACGAACTCATCCATGCCCACGGGCGCTACGGTCTCGCGACGCTCTGCATGGGGGGCGGCAACGGGCTCACGACCGCGGTCGATCGGACGGGGCTCTGAGCCCACCGCGCCGCCGTTCCGACGCGCCGAAATCCAGTCCGATCAGCCGCTCGATCCGGGCGAGGGCGCTCCGGGCCGCCCGGCGGTCGCCGCGTTGCAGGCCCGGAGCCGCCCGATGTCGGACCGCGTCGGTGAACCGGAGAATCCGTTGCTGGGCCAGGTCGGGCCTAAACCCGCGCTCGAGGTCCCGCTGGACCCCATCCGCCAGCCGGTGGAGGTCCGCGCCGCCGACGGAGCCTTCGGCGACCGGAGCCCCGAGCGCCGCGAGGGTCCCCTGGACCAGCGCGAAGGTCTCGGCGGCCCGCCGCAGGCGTCGGGGATCCCATTCGAGCTTCTCGGTCGGCGCCGGCCCCGCGAGGTACCACCGAAGGGCGCCCGCTCCCACCTCACGGAGCGGCTGGGCCAAGGGCACCAGGTTCCGCAGGGACTTCGACATCTTCCGGCCTTCCCGGAGGACGAAGGCCGCGTGGAAGAAGACCCGGGAGAAGGGCGACCGGTCCAGGGCGAAGGCGATCTCGTTGCCGGCAAAATGGTGCGGGTAGATGAGATCCTGACCGCCCCCGTGGAGATCGACGGGCATCCCGAGGTATCGGCTGGCCATGGCGTAACACTCGAGCTGCCAGCCGGGGGTTCCCGGACCCCAGGGGCTCGGCCAGGACGGCAGCGGAGGCTTCTGGAGCTTCCAGACCATGAACGTCCGTCCGTCCGTCTCGGTCAGGGGGTGGCCGGGCTCCGCCACCGCGTGCTGCTCCAGGTCGCCCGCGATGATGAAGTTCTTCCAGCGGGAACCGATCGGCGGGGTGTAGAACCAGGAGTCGCCTTGGCGGTGGACCCGCCCGGTCCGATCGAGCCGGCGGGCCACCTCGACCATCCGGGACACAAAGTCGCTGGCTCTCGGCGTGACGTGGGGCATTCGGGCCCCGAAGTGGTTCAGGTCCGAGAAGAACCGGCGCTCCTCCTGTCGGGCCAGCTGCTTCCAGGTGAGCCCCAGCTCAGCCGCCCGGACGTCGACCTTGTCTTCAAAGTCGGTGATGTTCATGATGTGCCGGACCGGGGTCCCCCCCTCCTCGAGGGTCCGGCGGAGCAGGTCGAAGTAGAGGTAGGTGCGCCCGTGGCCCACATGGGCGGCGTCGTACACCGTGGGCCCGCAGACATACAGGGCCAGGGGCCCCGGCCGACCCGGGGTCACTGAGCGGACCGTGCCCGTGCGGGTGTCCCGGAGCCGGAGCGCCATGCCTCCGCCGTTCTTTCCGGATGACCCATAAGGTTTGGCCGGCAGTGGTGCGGGAGTAACTGGGGGTCTCAAGGACCCCCTCCCGACCGGAGGGACCGTGCATTCGGCGGCGCTTGGGGGCACGTGGGGCGGCCGTGGGCTCGGCCGGGAGCGACGGCCGGAGGGAGGGGGTGCAGGCCGGATCGGCCGGCGGCTCCGTCGGGTTCGCCGGGGGCCCGGACCCTTCCCGGGTCCGGGACGGAGCCGTCGACGGCCGTCATGGGGCCGTCTGCGGACCGGCCGACGTGCGGACGGGAATGATCCGCTCCCGACATCCATAAGCCGGGGGGGTTGCGGAAGGGATTGAAGGCTGGGAACCATTGAGCGGTCGTTGGGCGCCTGGGGCAGGCCCCACCGACGTACTGGATATTGATGTGGGGCGGAGTCGGGAACCGGGCCGAGGATCGGGTGGGCCTTCTTCTTCAGATTCCCCCCGGCCGCCCTCCCAGGTCAGGATGGGCTCCGGGCCACGCTCGGGGTCGGGCGCCGTCCCACCGGGCTGCGTGAGTCTGGACTCCCGGTCACCTCGGGCGGAATGGTTAATAGCCCGGTGACCACCCCAGTGGGCATCCATGGAACTCATCTATCTCCTGGCCCGCGTGGACGTGGGCCGGTTGGAGGAGGTCGTCCACCGACTCCGGGAGATCCGGGAGGTCGCCGATGTCCAGGCGGTCACCGGGCCCTACGATGTGATCGTCAAGCTGGAGGCCGAACGGATTCCCACCGCGCTCGACATCGTACTCCAGCGGGTCCGGAGAATCCCGGGCGTGCTCGCCACCGAGACCCTGGTGGCCGTCGGACGCTAGCCGAGGGGCCGATCCCGGCCGCGAAGCATAAGACCCCGCGACGGATCGATGTCGCATGGTCGACGTAGGGGCCCAGGCGCCCGATTTTGAAGCGAAGCTGGCCGACGGCTCCCCGTTCCGGCTCTCGTCGTTGAAGGGGAGTTCCGTGGTGCTCTACTTCTACCCGAAGGCGGACACCCCGGGGTGCACCCTGGAGTCGAAGGGGTTCCGGGACGCGCACGCCCAGTACCGCACCCGTAAGGTCGAGGTCGTCGGGGTCAGCGTCGACGACTGCCCCGCCCAGAAGGCCTTTGCGGAAAAGTACGGGCTTCCGTTCCGCCTCGTGGCCGATCCGGAGAAGTCGGTGGCCAAGGCCTACGGGGTCCTGGCTCCGCAGGGCTACGCGCGCCGGGTCTCGTTCCTCCTCTCCCCGGATCACCAGGTCTTGGAGGTCATCGACAACCCCAAGGCCGACGTCCATCTCGCCGCCGCGCGCCGGCGGTTCCTGGAGTCGTAGACCGGGCCCGGATCCGCCGCGGCCTCACTCCGAGGGCGGCGTCGGCGGGGACGGGGGGCTCGCCGTGGCCGGGGCGCCCCGTCCGAAGAACCCCCAGACCCGATCGCCGAGGAGGTGGAGGGCCGCCGGCACCAGGTAGGTCCGGACCACCATCGCGTCGAGGACAACGGCCACGGCGACCGAGAACCCGATCGCCCTCAGGATCGTGAAGTTCCCGACCGACAGGATGGCGAAGGCGCTCGCCAGGATGATCGCGGCCGCCGTGATGATCCCGCCGGTCCGGCCGACCGCCGTCACCGCGGCCTGTCCGGAACTCTGGCCCCGCATCCGCTCCTCGCGGACCCGGGTGAGGAGGAAGATGTTGTAGTCGATCCCGAGCCCGAGGATCAGGATGAAGAGGACGGTCGGCACGAAGAAGAAGAGCGGCAGCCCGAAGCCCTGACGCAGGGTGAGGTCGGTCAGCGCCCACGACCAGAGGATCGAAAGACCGATCGTCCCGACCGCCATGAGCGGAAGGATCCAGCTGCGCAGCACCACCGCGAGCACGACGAAGAGACCGATGCTGACGGCCACCACCAGCCGGAGGGTGGCCTCGGAGGTCTGTTGGGCCAGGTCCCGGGTCGCCGGGGCACCGCCCGCGTACGCCGCCCGCTCGAGCCCCGCGTGGTCCTGGGCGTACGATCGGACCGTCTGGGTGACCGAGTTGATCGTCTGGATGGCCGATACGGAGAGGCCGCTCGCGTTGGTCTGAATGGCGATGAGCGCCGTCCGTCCGTCCGTCCCGACGTAGGTGCCGACCAGCTGGTGGAGGCTGAGCTGGACGGCCGGGGGCAGCTGACCGAACTCGAGCCAGTCGGAGAGCGGCGCCCCGCCCGGCCCGACCAGCGACTGGATCCGGGCGACCCCGGGCACCTCACCCACCCGTTGGGTCAGGTTGGCGAGATCGGAGAACTCGGTCGCATTGACCGTGGTGCCCGAGACGAGCGGGCTCTGGAACGTGAGCAATGCGGTCGACGGGAAGGCAAAGCCGGGACCGAACTGCTGGCCGAGTTCGCTGAGTCCGTCGGTCGCCGAGCTCCCGCTGGGCAGCTGTTGGTAGAAGTCGTAGGAGATCGGTACCGAGAGGGCGACCAGTCCGAGCGGGATCGAGACCAGCAGGACCAGCGCCACGACGGACCGCGGCCGCCGCTGGCTCAGCCGGCCGGCGCGGAAGAAGTAGGTCCGCTCGCCCTGGATGCGGTCGCGGACCACCGCCGCATGCCGCTCGAACCGCGCCCCGCTGGTCGGCCAGAAGATCCGGGGCCCCAGGAGCCTCAGCGCCGCCGGGACCAGGGTGAGGGAGAGGAGGACCGTGATGAGGATCGCGAGCGAGAGCACCATCCCCCACTGGCTCAGCAGACTGACCCCGCTGAAGGCGAGGGCCAGGGTGGCCAGGATGGCCGTCGCTCCGCTCGTGGCCACCGACTGCCCGGCCCAGGTCGTCGCCCGGACGACCGCCTCCTCCCGGCTGCGGCCCGCGATGAGCTCCTCCCGGTACCGGGCCACGATGAAGACCGAGTAGTCGGTGCCGATCCCCAGGACGAAGGTCGTTTCCAGCGTGATCGCCGTCGAATCGACGTGGCCGAAGAGGGTCGCCAGCAATACCAGACCGCCGAGACCGATGGCGAGCGCGGTGCCGATCCCGGCGAAGGTGACCAGGGGGGTGAGCGGGCTGCGGAAGTAGAGCATCGTGATGATCAGCAGCGTGCCGAGCGTCAGCGGAAGGACCAAGGCGAGGGAGCTCGCCAGCACGGTGCTCTCGTCCCGGTCGAGCGCCGCGGGGCCGGTCTGGTAGGCGGTGAACCGGTGGGCGGGGTCGGAGCGATGCAGCACGCTCGTCAGGAGCCCCTGGAGCGTCGCGACGTCCTGGAAGACCGGCGAGGCGCCGGAGGCGTCGGTGAAGCTGTCGGAGACGCCGAACCCGACCTCGATCAGCGTGGCGGTCCCCGCCGGGCTGACCCAGGAGTCCTGGAGGGCCGCGGGGACCGGCAGGGGTTCGTGGGCCAGGGTCGTGTTGGCCACCAGGGCCCGCGCGAAGGCGAGCAGGGCCGACTCGGACGGTGGGGTCGTGCCGAACTCGGTGGTGACCTCGTGGACCCAGCCGATCGGGTACGGGACCAGGAACCCCGGGGTCGCGGCTCCGACCGCGGCCGCGATCGCAGCGGGGTCGGTGAAGTTGACCAGTCCCAGGGTCGTCAGGACCACCCGACCGGGGATCTGTTCGGTCGGGTTGGGGACCTCGGCCGCGATGAGCATCGGCAGGTTGATCCGGGCGGCCGACTCCACGCAGGCGATCTGGAGGGCGGTGCCGTTCGCCGCCGCACAGTCCAGGGTGCCGTTGAAACCGGTGCCGGATCCATCGTACCCCGCGTACACCGCCCCGAGCACGGCCCGTTCGTAGGGCGCCGCCGATCCGTTGAACTGGGCGAGGGTGGCGACGTACGCCGGGTAGTTGAACTCGGCCGGCGAGGCGTTGGGGTTGCGGTCGACCATCCCCACCCAGGTGGCGTAGTAGGCCGCCGGCGGACCCCAGAGGAGCCCGGCCGACTGGTTGACGGCCTGCCGGAGGTCGGCCGCGAGCTTCCACGTGGCCCCGGCCTGGCCGGCCAGGTAGTCCGCATAGCTCGAGTAGATGCTGGCGACGGAGGTCACGTGGGTGAGGGCCGGATCGCTCCCGATCGCCGCGGTCAGGTTCAGGACGGCCCGCTGGGCGTAGGCGTCGGTCACATTCGATCCGACGATCAGGAGCAGGCTCGACGACGGGGCGCCCGTGGTGTTCGGGAACAGGAGGGCCAGTTCGGCGGCCGCCTGGCCGCTCGGGGAGTTGGACGGCAGGTTCGTCGCCGAGTTGTTGGTGACCGATCCGAGGAGCGGCAGGAACGGGAGCGTGATCACCAGCAGGGCGACCCAGAAGGCGATCGGATACCACGGGTGCCGGACGACCCAACGCCCGAGCGCCCGGAACATCCGCGGCCCCCGGCCCCGGTGGAGCTCCTCCTCCGACTGCACGGTCTCAACGGCACCGTCCCCCCTTCATAAGCCGTGGGGGGTCGATGGGGGCGTCGGCGGGCCGGTCGGAGGGCGCCAGAGCGGGGGGTAATCGGCCGCCTCGGCGAGCACCCTCCGGGTCTCGACCACCCAACCGGAGCGCACCGTCCCGAGCTCCTCCGAGCCGACCCGGGCCTCGCCGACGGCGACGATCGCTCCCGTGCGGCTGACCAACGCGACCGAGTCGCCCCGGCCAAAGGGGGTGGTGAGGTGGAGGATGCCGCCGCGGGCGAGCGAGGCCCCGTGGGCCACCGCCGCCGCGGCCGCCTCCTTGAGCACGATCTTGGGGAACTCCTGCCAGACCTCCGAGAGGGGGTGGAGCGCCGCCAGCGCCGGCCCGGGCTCCCCCTGGCGGGCCCGCTCGAGGGCGTCCTCCAGGTCGGTCACGGTGATCGACTGCGCCTCCCGAAACGGGCCGGTGGCGACCCGCCGGAGTTCCTCGAGATGCGCCTCGGTCCCCCACGCCTCGCCGAGGTCGACCGCCAGGGTGCGCAGGTAGGTCCCCGAGTCGGCCGTCACATCGAGGAGGACCCGCGGCGGGTCGATCTCCAGCACCGAGAGGCGGTGGATCCGGCGGATCCGACGCTCCCGCTTGACCGCCGACCGTACCGGTGGGGTCTGGAAAATCGCCGCCTGGAACTCCGACGCCACGAGCTCGATCTCCTTGACCGGGACCGCCCCGTGGAGGACCATCACCCCGACGTAGCGCTTGGAGAATTCGAGCACCAAAGGGATCAGTTTCAGGGCCCGTCCGACCCCGATCCATAGGAGACCCGAGACATTGGGGTCCAGCGTCCCGGCGTGGCCGGCCCGATCGACGCCCAGAAGATCCCGCACCCAGGCGGTCACCTGGTGGGAGGAGGGACCGCGGGGCTTATCGATCAGCAGGAAGGCGCCTTCCGCGATCCGCTCGGTGATCGCCGCGGGCCCGGCCGATGGGGCGCTCAAGGGGATCCCTCCCGGAGCGCCCCCGCGAGGGCCTCGACCACCTCGGCCGGGGTGAGCTCCGAGGAATCGACCGTCGTCTCGCCGGATTCGGTGCGGAGGTCGATCCCGTAGAGGCGCCGGTACCGGTCCAGTTCGCTCGCCTCGCGCTCGGCGATCCGCCGCGCCGCCTCGGCCACGTCCAGGCCGTCCCGACGCGCCACCCGGGCCGCCCGGACGTCGGGCCGGGCGGTGACGATGAATCCATAGACCTCCACGCCCCGGCGGCGGGCGAGCGGCCCCTGGATCCGGCCGTCCAGAATGTGGCCGGGCCGGGCGAACTCCTGCACGCGCCGGTCGAGGGCCTCGTCCACCTCGGGGTGGGCTTGCGCGTACCTCGAGTACTCCTCGACGGTCATCCCGCGGGCGCGGCCCTCGGCCCGGAAGAACTCCCCGGCGGAGACGTAGGTGAGACCGAGCCGGAGCGCCAGCGCCCGGCCGGCGGTCGACTTGCCCCCGCCGGGCGGGCCCCCGAGGGTGATCGGTCGGGCGATCACGACGAGCCCCCCGTCGCGCCGGGGGTGGGCCGCGCGATCGGGAGACCTTTGCGTTCGGCGTACCGCTGGAGCCAGTAGTGCTTCAGCAACCGGCGGAAGATCAGCGAAAGGGGGACGGTGTAGAGGCTGAAGATCACGAACCAGACCGGGATCGGCCCGATGATCGTCTGCATGAGGTTCACGGAGGTCCCTCCCAGGAAGACCGTCTGCTGGGCGACGGTGGCATCGCCGATCACCACGCCGACCCAGCTGTAGATGAGGATCAGCAGGAACCAGGTGATCGCCATGCCCTTGAACTGGGCGATCGACACTTCGCTGGAGAGCCGGGTCAGCCGGTCCTGGTGGGGTTTGAGGGCCGCGGTGCGATCCTTCTTCCCCGACCGGATCGCCTCCATCTGGACCTTGCGGAACGCCGAGCTCCACTTCTGGACCGTGGCGGCCTTGACCCAGTCGGTCGCCCAGTTGTAGGCCAGCGCCGTGATCACCATCTCGATCGCCCCGGCGAGGGCCATCGTGACCAGGATGTGCTGGCTCCCGAAACCGATCGCGACGTAGAGCGGGCCGGAGTTGGTCGGGCTGGTCCCGAGGAGGCTGATGATCGAGTTCCGGGCGCTCGCGTCGATCAGCATCCACAGGCCGAGCATCCCGAGGAAGACCAATACGAAGGTCGAGAACTTGAACGTCGGGGGCGGAGGCCGGGCCGCCGGGCGCGGGGCGGGCGTATCGGTCGACGGAGCCCGCTCGGCCGCACTCTCCGCCTCGGTCTCCTCCTCGGTGTCGGCCTCGACGTCCGGTGCGGAGGAGAGCGGCGTGTCCTCCGATAGGGGCATGGCCTTAGGCCTCCCCACCGATGAAGCGCCGCAGCAGCGGGTTCATCTCCATCAGCTGCTCCTGGCCCATCGCCTCGTAGAGGTTGATGATGATCCCGACCATCAGCAGCACGCCGGTACCGCTCGCGCTGCCCACCGTGCCGATGAGATCGGCTCCGGCCGCCAGCGCTCCGACCGCCGCCCCCGAGATCACGGTGATGACCGGGATGTAGCGCTCCAGCACCCGCCGCAGCACCCGGGGCTCCCGACGGAATCCGGGAATCTGCATCCCGGACGACTCGATCTGGCGGGCGACCGCCTCGGGGCCCATGTTCGTGGTCTGGATCCAGAACTTGGCGAACAGGATCGACCCGCCCACCATCGCGCCGAAGTAGACCACGACGTGGAGCAGTCCCTGCCACCAGGCATGGCCCAGAAGGTAGGAGCCGTACGTCACCGGATTCAGGATGGGTAAGAGCCAGGATTCGAGCCCGTTGACCTGCGAAAGGTAGAAGGCCCCACCGGTGAGCGGGGTGGTCTGCTGGATCTGCAGCGCGGTCGCTTGCGCCGCGGTCGGATAGGCCCCGATCCACCACTGGTGGCCGATCAGGGGGAAGCTGGCGAGCGTCGGGTTGGTCCAGAGCAGGATGCTGAACATCGAGACGTTCGCGAGGAGCGCCGCCATGAGGATGACCGGGATGTTCGAGGCGTAGATCAGGCGGAGCGGGTAGCGGCCCCGGGCGCCCCGAGCTTCGGCATGGGAGAGCGGAAGCTCGATGCGGGTCGACTCGGTCCAGGCGACCACGAAGAAGATGACGGCCGTCCCCACCAAGGCCACGATGGGATTCGGCGGATGGAGGAAGACCTGCTCCCAGCCCCCCTGGGACATCTGGGCGGGGGTGAAGGTGGTCAAGAAGTAGATCGTCTTCGGAATCGTGCCGCTCGGCGGGTTCGCCGTGCTGATCGCCCCGGCCGACCCCGGCAGCCAGTTGAGCGTGCCCTGGACGATCTGCTGGCTCACGCCCGCCGCGATGAAGAGCGAAATCCCGCTCCCGATCCCCCACTTGGAGATCACCTCGTCCATCAGGAAGACGAGGTAACTCCCGAAGGCGATCTGGGCGATGATGATCGCGTTGGCCAGGAGGACGCCGTTGCCCGGCGAGGCCGAGTTGAGGGAGGCGACGATCGAGGAGGAGGGGGACAGGTAGCCGAAGACCTGGGGGACCGCCTCGACGAAGATCATGACCAGCACGAGGATCTTCTGGGCCGACTGGTAGGTCCCCTTGTCCTCGTCGTCGGTGAGGTCGAGGTTGATGATCTTGGCCCCGACGAACAGTTGCATCACGATCGATGCGGTGACGATCGGCCCGATGCCGAGCTGCATCAGGGTCCCCTGCGCCCCGGCGAGGATCGCGCGGTAGCTCGCGAAGAGGTCGATGACCGTGGCCTGGTCGACGCCGAAGAGGAAGATGTTGGTCAGGAGGAAGTAGAGCAGGACGATGCCGATCGTCCAGAACATCTTCGTCCGGAAATGGACGTGCCCCTTCGGCTGGGTGATCGCGGGCAATCGGCCGGCGATCGGCTTGAGACCGTAGAGCTTCGACTTGGGGCCGCTGTAGGAGAGGCCGAGGTAGAGGAGTCCGAAGAGGACGAAGGTGATGACCCCGATCAGGGCGAGGGCGATCGGCGTCGGGTGGGCCCAGAACCAGGCCAGGGCGACCAGCCCCACCGCGATCACGCCGAGCGGGATCGCCCAGCGCGGGTCCCGGGGGATCTCCTCCTCTACCATGCTACGCGGGCCATCGAGCAGCGGACCAATTTATATAGTCTGCGGGGGGAGAACTCCCTGGGGGATGGGTCCGGCCCCGTCCGGGTCGCATCCCGCTCACGCGTCCGGGGCCTTCGGCGGCTCGGCCAGCCGATCGACCTTGGTGAGCGCGTGCTTGGTCGCGTGGCCCACATAGACCTGCCAGCGGCCCTCGAGATGGCCTCCACCGAGCAGCCGGTCGACGCCGGCCTTCGACAGGTCGGCGACGTACCGCTCCCCGTCCTTGCGCACCGCGCGGGCCGCCTCCAGAATCGGCAGGAACTTCGGGAGGTCGCCGACGTTGAGCGTCGTCGGGCGCTCGACGATCTCGGGCGGCCGCTTGAAGCCGTGCCGACCGAAGTGATCCGGCGCATAGATCAGCATCGACTTGAACTTGTACTTGTGCAGGCCCGCATTGCCCCGACCGCCCTGCTTGCCCGCGCCCCGACCGGCCTTGATTCCCCGCCCGTGGGTCCGCAGCCCCCGGAACTTCCGCGTCCGACTCGGCATCTTCGTTCCCTCACACCATCCGGCGAACGAGATCGTTGACGGCGCGGCCCCGGTACCCGAGGGCTCCGCCGAGCGAGAACGGCTTCTTGGTGGAGCGCCACCCGCCCTTCGGGGCCTTGAGCCGGAAGAGCGGCTTGATCCCGGCGACCCGGGTGAGCCCGCCCTCGGTCACCGAACGGGTGACGTCCGAGAGCGTCGGGAGCCGGACCAGCTCCTCGAGGGTCTTCGGATCGGTGAGCGCGGCGCCATTGACCGCCTCGCCCCGCTGGGTGAGCAGAAGCTCCACCGTCTCCGGTTCGGCCTCGCCCCACGTGACGTAGCCCTGGACCTTGTGGAGCATCCCGCGGACCTGCGCCGCCTCGGCGACGACGGTCGCGTGGTTGGCCCGGGTCAGGTGGAGGAAACGGAGGGTCTCCTGGATCTCGTGGCCGGAGTGGATCCCGCCGCGGACCCGGACCACCAAAAACGCCATCTAAGCACCTCCTGACGGGGGCGAACTCCGCGGCGCCCCGCCGCTCGAGGGCCCGCCGGGCCCGCGTCCCGGGGGACGGCCCCCACGGGGGCCCCCCATCGGGCGGCGGCGTCCTCGGCCTCCGCGGCCGCCCATCGGCCTCGGTCCGTCCTCCTTCGGAGGAAGGATCGACGCGCCGACCCCGCCCCGGACGATCCGGAGTCGGTCGGAGTCCTCCGCGGCGACCTTGATCTGGGAGAGCGCCACCAGGGCCCCGTACGCGGCCTGAGCGTAGTTGACGGTCGTCTTGGTGTGCCCGTCGGTGTACCCCCAGGCATCGGTGATCCCCGCGAACCTCAGGATGGGCTTGGCGACATCGCCCACCGCGAGCCCGACCCCCCGGGGGGCGGGTTTGAAGGTGACGACGACCGATCCGGAGCGGCCCCGGACCTGGAACGGTACGGTGTGGGAACGGCCGCACCCGCACTCCCAGCTGCCGCACCCCCGGTAGATCTCGACCAGTTCGAGCTTCGCGCGGTCGATCGCGCGGCGGATGGTCGGGCCGACCTCCCGGCCCTTGGCCCGGCCAAGGCCGACGAAGCCGTCACCGTTGCCGACCACGACCGTGACGGCGAACTTGAACCGGCGGCCGGAGTCGGTCATCCGCTGGACCATGTTGACATCCAGCACCTCATCGTGGAGGTCGGGGAGGAGCTTGTCGACGATCTGGGCCTCCCGAAGCGGCAGGCCGGTGCGGATCGCCTGGCTCATCGTGGTGATCTCCCCGGCGGCCACGCGTCGGCCGAGTTCGGTCCGGGGCACCCACGGGGCTTCGGCGGCGGGGCCGGACGTCGGGGGGCCCTGGGCCGGTCCCATCGCGCTCACGACGCCTCCGCTTGCGCCGAGAGTGTCGGCAGCTTCTGCTTGTACATTTCGAGTGGCTGGGGGAGCGGCTGGGGCAGGTGCTTGCCGTTCAGCCGGTCCGCGCTGGGGAATCCCTCGTCCCGGTGCGGTACATCGAGGCCGGCGTCCAGGAGCCCCTTGAGGGCGGCTTGGAGGCGGCCCCCGGGGGTCGGGCGCCGAAGCCCGGCGTCCAGCACCGCCGTGGTGGCCCCCGCGCTCTGGGCCCGCAGGCCGGCGAGGTAGCCGGTGAGGTAGGCCGCGGGGGTGGAGGCCAGGCTCTTCGAGGGGAACTCGATCTGGCCGAGCTCATCGCTGGAGGCGGCCGCGAGCACCCGGTCGCCGACCGGGTCAAAGGTGGTGAGCGAGATCCGGATGCGCGTGTGGGAGAGCCGGACCACGGCCCGGGGCCGGTCCGACTTGAGGAGCCGGAGCCGGGCCCGGTAGTCGGTCCGTCCCTCCCGGCGGCGCCGGAAGGCGACCCGATAGCGTGGCCCGGTGCTCATGACGACTCCTCCGTGAGGTGGCCCGCGAGCTTCAGGTTCATTTTAAGGTGCGCCCGGCTGCGGAACATGCCGCCCTTGGCGCGCCGGTAGAACTCCCGGTAGACCGCCGGGGTGATCCTCTTCGAGTCCCGAAGGGCAGCCAGTTCCTCGCGCTGCGCCCGGATCCGCCGGATCCACCGCTCCTTGCGGGGAATGCGCGACGCCGGAGTCCCTCGCCGGGAACCGGGACCCTGGTGGCGCCCCTTCGCGACCTCCCGGGCGTGCTGCTTCGCTCGGGCGCGGGAGGTGCCCTGGATCGCCTGGCGCCGGATCGCGCCGGACTTGACCGCGCGCCGGATATCGGCCCGGGTGACCGCCTCGGCGAGCTGCTCCTCGCTCGCCGGATCGAGCCAGACCCGGCCCTCGCCGCACTTCAGGATTTGGGCGGCCATGCGGCGCTGGTTGCTCAGGTCGCTCATGTCGACGCCTCCGGTTCGGTGCGGACGATCGGGTTCAGGACATGGATGCCCAGCTTGCGGGCGACCTCTTCCAAGATCAGCCGACGGCGGGTGCCGACGGTCCGGGCGATGACGGCCGCGTCCCGCTCCCGGTCGAGCCGTCCCATCTCCGAGGAGTTGCGGACGAGCACCGGCCGGAATCCGGTCGGGGTCCGACCCCGGACCAACGCCGGAGAGCGGTAGCCGATGCTGACGATCTCGGGGCGGTAGCCGTAGTGCCGCCGCTGCTTGGATTGCAATCCCCGGGGTCGGCGCCAGGATTCGTCCCGGCCGATCCGGTAGTAGCGGCCGCGGGCCTGGCGGCCGAAATACGGGCGTCGACGGACGATCTGGCGGCGCTCGGTGAGCAGCTTCGCTTCGGCCGGGTCGAGCACCGGCCGGCGCGGCGGCTTCGGGGGGGCGGCCTCGCTGGGCGTCGCCTCGGCCGGAGCGGCGGGCCGTTCGGACTTGGGTGCCGGCTTGCGGGGCCGGGCGCGGGTCTTCGGCGAGTCGGAGACCACCACCGCAGCGGTGCTCTCGGGCTCGGAGGGTTGGGGATCGCTCACGGTCCGGCCTCCTTCACGTGGGCCCGCTGAACGAGGTAGATCCCGTCCTGGAAGACCCGGGGGTCGTAGTTTCGGATGCGGGTCGCCCGTTCGATGTTGGCGGCACTCTGGCCCACCTGTTCGATATCGACGCCGCTGAGGATGACGAACTCCCCGTCGACGGTGGCGCGGACGCCGGCGACCAGGGGCGCGGTCCGGGGGTACTTCTCCCCGAGGAAGTTCTCGATCTGGAGCTCCCCCTCCTTCGCCTGGACCTTCATGGGGAAGTGGGCTGCGACGACCTTCATCCGGGCTTCGACCCCCTGGCTGACGCCGAGGGTCAGGTTGCGGAGGTGGGCGACCCAGGTCCCGAGGAGCGCCCGGGCCTGCTTGCGCTCGGGCGGCAGCTCGAGGGTGAGCTTCACCTGGTCGGCCTTCACCTCGACCCGGAAGAGATCGCTCGGGAACGGGCGGGTCGCGCTCCCGAGGGGACCCTTCGCTTCGAGGGACCGGTCCCGGGCGACGACGCGGACCCCCGACGGGATGCGGACGGTGTCGGTGAGGAACGCGGGCTCAGTAGACATAGGCGATCAGCCTCCCGCCAAGTTTCTGCTCCCGCGCTTGGCGCTGGGTCAAGACCCCCCGGCTGGTCGAGACGACCAGGAGCCCGAAGTCCTGGGCGGGGAGGAACCGGGACTCGTAGCGCTCCAACTCCTGGTGGGGCACCGCGGTCCGGGGCTTGATGACCCCGCAGGCGTTGATCCGACGGGAGAGCTGGACCTCGTAGCGGCCGCCCCGCCCGTCCGGGATGAAGGTGAACTCCTGGATGTACTGGTGCTCCCGGAAAATCCTCAGCACCTCGCCGACCAGCCGGGAGACCGGGGCCAGCTCCACCTTGGACTGCCCCTGGATATCGGCGTGCCGGAGCGTGACGAGCGCATCGTTCAATAGGTCGTGCCGCATCCTCCTCTCCTCACTGGTATTTGTGGAACCCGAGATCGGTCGCGACCTCGCGGAAGCACTGGCGGCAGATGTGGAGCCCGTAGCGCCGGACGATGCCCCGCTTGCGGTCGCAGCGCAGGCAGCCCACTTTCCGGCCGAACAGCTTCTTTGGTTTCATGATCACTCCAGGAACGCCACCTGGAAGCGTTCCTTCAGATAGGCGCGGGTCTCGTCGCGCGTCGCCCGGACCCGGCCGGGGAGCGGCTTCGGGGCGATCCGCCGGTCCCGCAGCCGCCAGCCGGCCCGGCCCATTTCGACCGAGATGTCCATGCCGTGAATCCCGATCTGGGGATCGTAGCGCATGCCCGTGAAATCGGTATAGTCGGCGATCCCGAAGGAAAAGTTGCCGCTCCGGTCGATCGACTCCGGATCGAGCTGGCGGTCGCGGGCCTCCAGGGCCCGTTGGAGGAAGTCGAGGGCGTTGTCGCCCCGGAGCGTGACCTTGACCCCGATCTCCTGGCCGGCGCGAATCCCGAAGTCCCGGTTCGTCGAGCGGGCCCGGGTCGCCACCGGCTTTTGGTGGGTGATCATCTGGAGCACCCGCTCGGCCTTCGCCCGAGCCTCCCCGGAGTCGCCCACCCCAGAGTTCACCACGACCTTGATCACCCGGAGGCTCCGGGCGGAAGGCACCTCAGGAGCGCTCATCGGGAGGCCCCCGCGGTCAACGTCAGGATCGGAGCGTTCTCACCGACCACGAAGACGTACTCCTTGGTCGTCGCGAACCCCTCCTTGAAGTGGACCAGGTTCGGTTGGGAGGAGTTGCGGACCTCGATCCGCTCGACGTGGGCGAGCTGCCCCACATGGCTTCCGCCCGAGACGAAGGCGAGCCGGCCGGGGGCGAGCGGGAGGTGGTCGAGGACCTTCTGGCCCGGCATCTCCATCTTGAGGGTGTCGCCGACGTGGTAGCCGGAGTCCGGAGCGACCAACAGGTTCCGCCCGTCATGGAGGGTCATCTGGACCTGCCCCCCGGGGACCGTCTGCTTCGAGCGGATGCGGCCGATCTTGAGCGCGGCCTCGTTCGGGGGGATCGCGACCAGGATGAGCTTCCCGCGGGGGTTCTTAACCACCCGATAATGCTCGTCCAGCGGGGCCGCCAACGACACGGTGTCCATGAGTCCGATGCCGCGGGCCAGATCGTGGATGACTTCGCCATCGACCCGGACCTGGCCGGCATTGACCAGGAGGCGGGCCTCCCGGGTCGTTCGGACGATCTTCCGCAGGTCGCGCAAGACATGGAGGAGCGGCATCGACTGGTCCTGGGCGTGCGGGCCCGCCCGGGGCCTCAACACCCAGCGGGTGCCCTTGCGGGGGATCGTCCATGTCCGCGGGGCCGCCCGCCGCTTGAGCCTCAGCGTCATGCCGCCTCCTCCTCCGGCTCCGAGGCGGAGGGCGGCGCGGAGGCCGCCGACGAGGGCGTGTCGACCGCCGGACCTTCGGTCGCGGGGGTCTCCCCCCGCTCCTCGGGGGTCAACTCCTCGTTGGTGACCTGGAGCACACGCCGACGCCAGGGGTCGGCGAGGTTGAGCCGGACGAGCAGAAGCCGGTTCGGCCGGATCGGGAGGGCGGTCATCTTCTCCTCGCCGGTCTTGACCGTGACGTTCTCGAGGGTCACGGTGTACGCCCGGCGGTTGACGCGCGCGATCCGCTCTTCCTGCCCGACAAAGCTGCCCGCCATCACCCGGACCGTGTCGCCCTTGCGGACCGGCAGGGAGCGGGCGTGGAACCGGGCCCGAAGTTCCCGGGAGAGGGGCGCCGACATGCGGAGCCTCCGGCTCGGCGGAGAGGCCTCGTAGAGGGCACGACGCTGGCGACGCGGGGAGTGGGGAGAACCTTTCATGACTTTCGAACCTCCTACAGGATGATCGACGAGGCGGCCGCGATCCTCGGCCACCGTTCCGCGGCCTCCTTCGCCACCGGGCCCTTGATCTGGGAACCCTTGATCTCGCCGGTCTCGGTCGTGATGACCGCGGCATTGTCCTCGAACTCGAGGCGGGTGCCGTCGGCCCGGCGGATCGCGGACCGGCTGCGGACGATGACCGCGTGGAGGACCTGGCGGCGCATCTCCGGCGTCCCCTTCTTCACCGAGACGATGACCAGGTCGGCGATCCCCGCCCGGGGGTAGCGCCGGTGGGTACCGTGCCAGTTCCGCACGGCGATGATTTCGACGACCTTCGCCCCGGTGTTGTCGACACAGTCGAGGCGGGCCCCCTTGGGGAGCCCCCGGCCGCGCCGGCCCGCAAGGCCCTTCATGGCTCGGCCTCCGGCGGGGACGATACGACGTGCGGGTCGTCGCCGGGCACGACCATTGCGGCCTCGCCCAGGTCTTCGACGATGCAGTACGCGACGGCCTTGCTGAGCGGTCGGGTCTCGGCGATCCGGACCCGGTGGCCCACCGGGACCGCGAGGCAGTTGGGGGCATGGGCGAGGTAGCGTCGCCGGCGCTTCTCATACCGCTCGAACTTCGGCACGTAGTGGAGGAGGGTGCGCTCGACGACCGCGGTCCGCTGCATCGCGGTCGACACGACCACGCCCTCGAGCACCTGACCGCGCACCGAGAGCTGACCGTGGAACGGGCAGTGCGGGTCGTCGCAGGTGTTCTTCGGCGCGCGGACATCGAGACCGATGTCCCGGGCGCGGGGTCGGACCGAGGAGGTGGGGGTCATGGAGATCTCCGGGAACCGCCGAGCAAGAGGCGCTTCGTGCGGTCTTCGGGCCGCATCCGAAGGTCTTCGCCTCTTAACGATATCTCTCGACCTTCGAGGAGAAGGCGGGCTTCGAGGCCGGTCTTGGGGACGCAGAGGCTCCGGTCCCGGCCGGGGAGCGCGACCCGCAATGTCCCCAGGGTCTCATCCTGGAGGCGGCCGGTGATCGGCAGGTGCGCGAGGCCGGGGGCTCGGTCGATGGTGATGGGGCTTCCGAGGATCTCACCGGCCAGCCGTTCACGGACGGCCCGGTCGAACGAGGTGCGCAGGTCGGTACGGATCGGCACGATTCTCCCTCCGTTCACGGACTCCGGCGGGAGCCGGCGATCCGCCGCTCGCTCAGCACGGTCAGGGACCGGGCGACGTTGGTCCTCAGGGCCCGCATCCGGCCCGGGCTGGGAGGGGCACCGCCCATCGCGGCCACGCCCCGTTCCCGGAGGAGGTCGTTCTCGGCCTCCTGGATCTTCCGGCGCAGCTCCTCGTCGGTGAGGGCGCGCAGTTCCTTGAGGCGGAGCAGGCTCATGGCAGCACCTCCGGATCGGCGGGCGCCGGCTCGATCTTGGGGTCTTCCAGGGGGGGCAGGTCGACCACGACCGGCTTCGGTCGCTCCTCGATCCCCTTCACCCGGATCTCATCGGGCAGCTTGGCCGAGGGGCGCATGATCCAGACGTTGACGCCGATGACGCCCGGCTTGAGGCGGGCCTGGTAGAATCCCTTGCCCATGAACAGGTGGACGGCCTCTCCGCAGTACTTGATCGTCCCGGCCTTGAACCGCTCGGTCCGGTGCCGCTCCCCCGTGAGCTTGCCGGAAAGGATGACCTGGCAGCCCCGGGCCCCCGACTCCATGATCCGTCGTACGGTCGAATGGCCGGCGCGCCGGAAATGCCAGCCCCGTTCGAGGGTGTTGGCGAGCTTCTCCGACATCAACTGGGCGTTGAGGTTCGGTTCCCGCTCCTCCTGGACCTCGATCTGGGGGTTGTCGAGCTGGAACCGGGTTTGGATGTCGCCGGTGAGCCGCTTGATGAGCTCGCCGCGCCGACCGATCAGGATGCCCGGCCGTTCGCAGATCAACGTGACCCGGGTGCCCATCGGGGTGCGCTGGATGTCCAAGCCCCCGAATCCCGCCCGGGCGCTCTCCTGGACCAAGTAGTCCTTCAGGAGGACGCGGCGCATCTGCTCCTGGATGACCTTCCGTTCGGTGCTCACGACTCTTCCTCCGGCTCGGCCAGCACGATCTCGACGTTGGTGGTCTGCTCGTTCCAGGCGGTGGCCCGACCCTGGGCCCGGGGCATCGAGGCCTTGCGGATCCGGCCCCGGGCGCAGGCGGCGACCTCGACCACGAGCCGCTCCGCGTCCATCCCCTCGTAGTCGGCGTTGGCCTCCGCATTGGACAGGATCTGGAGGAGCTGGCGCGCGATCCTCGGGGAGTACCGTCCCGGTCCGACCCCGCGGTGGTGGGCGGTCTCCTGGTTGTAACGCCGGTAGGGGATCGCCTTGCGGAGGGCGACCGCCTCCTCGAGGATCGACCGGGCCCGGGCGAGGGGGAGTCCCCGGATCGCGTTGAGCGCCTCGTAGGTCTTCTTGGGCGACATCGGGACCTCGATGCCCCGGGCCCGCGCAACCGCCCGTGTCTTCGGACCCTGGTAGGTGTATCCCTTCACGAATTCGTCCTCCCTCACTTGAGCGGCATGAACTTGGACGAGCGCGTCGCTCCGACTCCGGGACCGGAGTGCTTCTCAAAGCGCCGGGTGAGCGAAAACTCGCCAAAGTAGTGGCCGATCATCTCCGGCCGGACCTCGATCTCCTTGAACTCCTTGCCGGTATGGATCGCGACGCGGCGCCCGACATGTTCGGGCAGGATGAGGGCGTCCCGGCAGTGGGTCCGGACCACCTTCTCCACCGGGGTCGACCGCATCCGATCCAGGAAGCGGAGGGTCTCGGTGTTGAATCCGCGGCGGATCGATCGCCGCGCCCGGGCCGGCAGTACCGTCGCGAGCTCCTCGAGGGACATCCCCTTGAGGTCGGCCAGGCTGCGGCCCCGGTACGAGAACTCCCGCTTGCGGCGGGCTTCGACCTTCTTGGTGCGTCGTGCTTTCGGCATGAACCGTTATCCTCCCTTCTCCGCCGCCCGCATCTTCTTGCGCCGCTGGGACCGGGAGAACCGGCCGACCTTGGCGCCCGGCCAGGTGCCGGAGCTGACGGTGCTCGGGCGTCCGACATGCTGGTGGGCCCCCCCTCCGAACGGGTGGTTGACCGGGTTCATGGCGACCCCGCGCACCTTGAACGGCGCCCGGGCGAGGGACCGGGTGCTCCAGACCTTCTTGCCCGCCTTGACGATCGGGCGCTCGCCCCGGCCGCCCCCGGCGACCGCGCCGATCTGCGCCCGGCAGGTGGCGAGGAACCGCTTGAACGCCCCGCTGGGGAGCTGGACGGTGACTTCGACGCCGGTATGGGCGACGACCAGGGCGCTCCCGCCCGCCGCGCGGACCAGCCGGCCCCCGTCGTACGGCTTCACCTCGATGTTCGAGATCAGCGTGCCGTCGGGAATCCGGGCGAGTTCCAGGATCGAACCGCGCTCGACCGCGCCTTCGTGGAGCTGGATCTTGTCGCCGGTCGCGAGGCCGGCGATGGCGAGGGTCCGGATCTCCTTGCCGTCCGGCCCATCGATCCGGGCGACCGGTGCGGATCGGCCGGGGGCGTGCTCCAGCCCCACCACGGTGCCCACTCCGATGAGGGAGGGGGCGGGGTGGTAGATCGGGCCGTGGTGCCGGTGGCTCGGGGACGTCCAGGCGCCGGTACCGGCCCCTCGCCGCCGCGAGCCGACACGTTTGCCCATTAGAACACCCCCGCCCGGCTGCCGATGTCCTCGCTCGAGTACTCCTTGGCGAACTTGACCGTCGCGATCTTGCCGACACGCACGATCTTGATGTTGACCTTGGCGACCTTGCACTGGTAGAGCTCTTCGACCGCCCGCTTGACCTCGGCGCGGGTCGCCCGCCGGTCGACGGAGAACTCCAGCTTGTTCTGCCGCTCCATCTCGTCCATCGACTTCTCGGTCACATAGGCGTGCAGCAGGATCCGGTGCCGTAGGTCGCTCATGGGCGGTGGCCCTCCAGCCGCTCGGCGAGGGAACTCAGGGCCGGGCGGGAGAAGATCGTCACGCGCCCCGGATCGCCTCCGGGCGCCAGGTCCTCGGTGGTCAATCGGTGCACGTCCACCACATCGACCCCGGGGAGGTTGCGGAATCCCGAGGCCTGTCCCGGGCCTGCGGTCACGACCAGAAGGCTGCGCGGAGTGCGGCGGACCCGGCCCCGCCGCTTGCCGCGGCCGGCCCGAAGGTGGCTGTGCTCCCGCGCCCGATCCACATCCGAGACGAGCTGGAGCCGATCCAACAGCCCGAGCGCCTCCTGGGTTTCGCGGATCGTCTCGAGGCCGGGTTCGAGGATCACCGGCAGCGCGAGGCCGTCGGGGATCTGGTGGCCCCGGGCGCGGGCCAGCTTCTCCTCCCGCGTCGCCGCGAGCGCCGAAGCGAACGCCTTCTTCCGTTCCTTGGTGTTGATCTTGAGCGTCCAGATCCGGTCGGGCCGGGGCGGGTGCGCCGGCCGCCCGCCGACCGTGTTGGGAGCCTGGGCTCCGCGCATCGAATCCATGAGGCGGGGGGTACGGGAGACGCCCTTCCCCTTCCCGGACCACTGGACCGAGTGGCGGAGACCGGCGGTGGGCGAGGTGCCGTAGGGTTGGCGGCGGTTGGCGCGGGCGGCGAGGACGGCCCGGCGGATCAGGTCCGGCCGGACCGGCTCCGAAAAGGCGAGCGGAAGCTGGACATGTTCGGTCGACGAACCGTCAAGGGCCAGGACCGGGGCCCGGTGGTGCGGGGTGTGCGGCTCGATCTCGGCAGATCGACGGGTAGTGGGCGGCGTCATGTTCCCTGCTTCGACCGGACGCTGAGGTAGCGGAGGTCGACCTTCTCGACGGAACCCACCCGGCGGCGCATCGGGCTTCGCAGCCGGATCAGCCGCTTGGCCGGACCGGGGAGGGAGCCATGGAGGATGAGGCAGCCGCTGCGGACCTCGCCGTAGTTGGGGAATCCGCCCGCCGGGGTGATCGGATCGGTCCGGGGGTCCGGAACGACCTTGAGGACCCGCAGGTTGAACTGGGTGCGTCGGTGATAGCCCTGCTGACCCGCCTGGGGGATCCGATACGAGACGAAGCTCGGGTTGTGGGGACCGAGCGTTCCGATCATGCGGCGGTGCTTGCTGTTCTTCCGCGGCTGGAGCTTGACGCCCCAGCGCTGGATGTGGCCCTGGAACCCGAACCCCTTGGTCACGCCCAGGACATCGACGAACTCGCCCTCCTTGGCCAGCTGGTCCACCGAGAGCTCGGTGCCGAGCCGCTCGAGCGCGAACGCCTTGCGTTCCTCGATCTTCTCGCCCGCGACCCGGACCTCGAAGAGACGGCCCACCTTCTCGCCGACCGCGTAGACGTGCTCGGGCTGGGTGTGGAGGATCAACCGGACCTCATCGCCGGGAGCCGCTTTGAACTGCTCGAGAGCCTCGGGCGAACTCTCCGCGTGCGCCGGCATCCGACGGAGCAGGGCGGGGTGATCGGTGCCCTTCCAGGCTTCGGCGGTCACCTGCTGGCCGTACGGCCCCCGCCGGTAGACGCGGGCCCCGACGGCCCGAAGGGGCGGGACCTCGACCACGGTGACCGGGACCGAGACCTCCTGGCCCGCGGTGGTCGACCGCTTGCGGTAATCGACGATGAAGGCATGGGTCATGCCGACCTTGTATCCGGCGAAGCCCTCGATGGACGGGCTCTTCCCGCCGGGCCCCCACGACCGGATCCGGGGCAGCGGCCGTACGGCTCGGGAACGGGGCGAGAAAGCGAGGGATCCGCGTCGGGGACGATGTCGTCGTGCCATCGGTAGTCGGAGGGTCCTTCCTCCGGTGGGGCTCGGGGAGAAAGGTGCCCTATATAACGGCTCGCGCGGCCTCGAGGAGTCTCCCCGTCCGGGAAGGGGGCCATCGCCGGGGGAGCGGGGAGGATCCGAACGCGCGCGTAGAGCGGAGGGGCGACCCCGGGGCAGCGCCGGCGCCCATGAGGTTAAGCCTCCGGGGACCCTTGGGCGCCGTCCCGGAGGAGGTCTACGGCAGACGACGGCGGGGTCACCCTGGCCCAGATCCGCGAAGCGGCACAAGGGCTCACCGGCCAGATCCTCCCGACCCCGTTGATCCGGGCCCCCCGGTTCCCCGGCTTGGAATCGGTGGAGCTCTACCTCAAGCTCGAGAATCTCCAGTGGACCGGGTCATTCAAGCTGCGCGGCGCCCTGAACTGCATCGCCCACCTGCCGGACGACCGACTCCGCCGGGGGGTGGTCGCCGCCTCCGCGGGGAACCACGCCCAGGGGGTCGCCTACGCCGGCCGGGCGAAGGGGATCCCGGTCACGATCGTGATGGCCCGGACGGCCTCTCCCCTCAAGGTGGCCGCGACGCGATCGCTCGGGGCGAATGTGATCCTGGAGGGATCGAACTACGATGAGGCCAAGGAGTTCGCCCTCGCGCTCGCCCGTCGGGAGGACCGGGCGTTCATCCCGGCGTTCGACGATCCGATGGTGATCGCCGGCCAGGGGACGGTCGGGTTGGAGATCCTCGAGGCGCTCCCCACCACCGCGGCCATCATCGGCGGGGTCGGTGGAGGGGGACTTCTCGCCGGAGTCGCGGTCGCGGCCCGGGCCCTCGGGGGCCCCAAGCTCCGGATCATCGGGGTCCAGCCGGCCGGGGTGGATTCGCTCCGGCCGGCGCTCGAGGCGGGCCGGGTGGTGACGGTGGCGCCCCCCCGCACCTTTGCGGACGGACTGGCGACCCGGGAGGTGGGACGGCTCCCCCTCGAGATCCTGAAGGCGGCCCGGGTCGAGGGGTGGGTCGTCGACGACATGGAGATCGCCCGCGCCTCCTTCCTGCTGCTGGAGCAGGCCAAGATCCTCGCCGAAGGGGCGGGATCGGCGCCGCTCGCCGGCCTGCTGAACCCGTCGGGTCCGCTCCCCGAAGGGCCGATCGTGGCGATCATTTCCGGGGGGAATCTCGATCCGTTTGTCCTCGACCGGGTGCTGTGGTACGGTCTGGTCGCCGAGGGACGGCTCCTGAGGCTGAGGACCCTCCTCCGCGACCGTCCGGGCCAGCTCAACAGCTTTCTGGAGGTTGCCGCCCGCGAGGGCGCGAACGTCCGGCAGATTCACCATGAGCGGGAGGCCCCCGGCCGGGGTCCGACCGAGGTCCGGGTCGAGGTGGAACTCGAGGTGGAGGGGCCCGAGCATGCGCGCCGGCTCCTCGACGTCTACCGGACGGCGGGGTGGGGCGTCGAAACCGTCCCCCTCGTCGCCGATCTCGGGACCGAACCCCCCCGGGCCGAGCCGCCATCAAGTCGTAAATAGACCCCGGCGCTCTAGGGGTTCGGAAGACCCATGACCGACCGTCCGCGACGGGCTCGCCGCCTCCCCGGGGGGCCGAAGGTCTGGACCGTCGAGGAGGCGAACGACCGGATCGAATCGCTGACCGACCTCCTGGTCGGCCTGCGGTCCTGGGCGGTCCGGCTCCGGGCGATCCTCGGGGAGCTCGGCCGCCTCCGGGGATTCTGGGGCACCGAGATCGGATCGCCGGATCACCCGGACGGGCGGATCCACCTCCGGCTCGAGGCCGAGCGGCAGCGGCTGACCCGCCGGATCGAAGACGAGGTCCAGTCGCTCTTCGCGGAGGGGATCGAAGTCAAGGACCTCGACACCGGACTGGTCGACTTCTACACGAGGGCCTTCGGCGACATGTCGTACCTCTGCTGGCAGCGGGGTGAAGACCAGGTCGGCTTCTACCACGCCCTGACCGAGGGCTACCGCCACCGGCGTCCGATCCCATCCGCAGGGGACCTCCCTTCGACCCCCACCCACCACAGCGTCTGAGGCCCCCACCGGGGCGCCGCCCTCAGAGCTCGGGGGGATCCCCGATCCGGGCCGCTTCGGTCAGTCGGGACGCCACGACGTACGCCCCGAGACCGGCGAGCGGACCCGAGGCGAGCCAGAGCAGCGGCATGACCTGCGCGACCCCGGTGAGCAGGATCGCGACCGGGACCAAAAGGACCGCCGAACCGCCGGCGATGCCGATCGGACGCCGACCGTCCCGGTAGGTGTGGCGGGCGGCGACGGCCGCTACCGCGGCGCCCAGGAGGATCAGGACCGCCGTGGCCCCCAGCGAGGCGATGAAACCGGCGAGGTTCGGGAACGGGCTCACGATGTCGGTGGTGGTGTTGGCCGGGCCGCCGGGGGTCAGCACGAAGACGAGGCCGGTGGTCGGGCCGGCCGAGTAGATCGCGGAGACGAAGGTGATGAGGACCTGGGGGGCGTAACCGGGGAGGGTCGCGTTGAGTTGGATCGCGCCGGCGGGTACCGCGACGAATTGGAACTCGCCGGTGGCGCCCAGCGTGAGGCTCCGTTGGGCCCCGGAGTCGTCGGTCAGGACGACCCGACCTCCGGACGCCGAGAGGTTCCCGACCGCGCTGGATCGCAGCACCACGCCGCTCACCGTGACGTCGAGCGGG
Source organism: Thermoplasmata archaeon (assembly GCA_021791335.1). GTDB lineage: Archaea > Thermoplasmatota > Thermoplasmata > Lutacidiplasmatales > UBA184 > Lutacidiplasma. Next base: position 13,945 of record JAJYWS010000039.1, on the reverse strand, counting down.
CGGGCGGCATCGTACCCCTCGACCAACAGCGCCCCCGCGATCCCGGCGGCGAGCAGGGCGGCGGCCAGGAGGACCGCCGCCACCGCCCGCCGGGGGTCCCGTCGCCGGTGCGGGAGCCGGGGAACGGGATATAGCCCCGGGACCACCTCCCATCGGAAGAGGGGCGGCGGGTCGCGGGCGCCCAGCAACGCGACCGGCCGGGAGCAGTGGGGGCAGGGAACCCAGGGGACCGGGCCGGCCGACGGCGGGGCGGCACGGAAGAGCCCGCCGCAGGAGGGGCACCGGAGCAACGAAGGGCCGGCCGCCATCGCCCGGAACCGATGCCCCGGCCGTTGATATCCTTGGGGCGGGCGCTCCAGCGTCCGCACCCCCGGGTCCTGGGGATCGACGACGGCCCGTTCCGACGTGAGATGGTCCGGGCCCCGCTCGCCGCCGTCCTCGTCTCGCTCCCCCGCCGCATCGAGGCGGTGGGCCGCTCGTTCGTCCGGGTCGACGGCACCGACGCGACCGACCGGATCCTCGGCCTCATCCGGTCCACCGCGTCGGTGGGTGACCTTCGGGCCCTGCTGCTGGACGGGCCACTGGTCGGGGGCTTCAACGTGGTCGACCTCGACCGCCTTGCCGAGGAGCTCCGCCTCCCGGTCGTGACGGTGGCCCGACACCGCCCGGACCTGCGCCGGATCCGGGAGGTCCTTCATCAGAACTTTCCCGAGGACGCGGACGCGCGTTGGCGGCTTCTGACCCGGCACCCTCCGCGCCCGTGGGGCCGGGGTCCCAAGCCCCTCTGGGGATCGGTCGTGGGCGCCGACCGGCGGGAGGCGGCCCGGCTGCTCGACCGGGCCGCGGTCGACGGACGCTGGCCGGAGCCCCTGCGGCTCGCCCACCTGGTGGCCCGGGCGGGCTTCCCCCGGGCCGGCCGGCGTTCGGATCCGGGGTCGTAGTGCGCCGCGCCGGCCCAAGGGGGCGCGCCGGCCCCGACCCTCGCGGAGCCTCCGCGGCTCGGGGGTACCTGGGCGGGGGGATCGGGGTCCGGGCCGGTGCCGGAACGACCGCGCTCAAGGCAGGCGAAGGATTAAGCGACCCCCGGCCTCCGTCCGAGCGGGCCTGTAGCTTAGCTTGGATAAAGTACTGGCCTTCTAAGCCAGCAATCTCGGGTTCAAAGGCTCCGGCAGCTGGGGGCCGGGGCGGAAACTCCCGACAGGCCCGTCCTCCTCGGGAAGGGCGCATCGGGACCCCGAGTTCGCGGCCCGGTAGATGGCCAGGTACCGGTCGGTCATCACCTCCAGGGAGGCGGTCCGCCGGACCCAGTCGAGCCCGGCCCGGGCCATCCGCTCCCGCTCCTCGGGCCGGTCGAGGAGCTCGGAGAGGATCCGGGCGAGCGCAGGGGGATCGGCCGGATCCGCGAGGCGTCCGGTCACCCCGTCCGTGATCGTCTCGGCCGGACCGCCCTGCCGCAGCGCGACCGTGCACACGCCCGAGGCCATCGCCTCGAGGAGCGCGATCCCTCCGGTGTCGCTCACCGAAGGCAGGACGAAGATCGTGCTGGCGGCGAGGAGCGACGCTTTCTCCTCCTCCGGCACCGGTCCCACCAACCGGGTCCGTTCGCGCAAGTGCCGGTCCCGGGCGATCCGGTCCCGGACCGCCGAATCCTCCGGGCCCCGCCCGGCGACCACCGCGAGGAACTCGGTCTTCGGCCGGGCGGCGGCCACGGCGTCGAGGAAGCGGTGGATGCCTTTGTCCCGGGTCCAGCGGGCGAGGTAGGTGACGATCGGCCGGTCGCCCCAGCCTTCCCGGGTCCGCCACTCCGGTGCACGTCGGTCCGGGGCAAAGCGGTGGGTGTCGATCCCGTTCGGCAGGATCTGGATGGGAGGGCGGAACGGTTTGCGGGCGTGGGCGTCCAGCACCTGCGCGGCGGCGCGGGAGGGGGCGGTGACCCGATCGCACCGCCAGTAGAGGCCGAGGTTGAACCACCACGCACACCGGAAGAACAAGGGGACGAGCCACTTCTGGGGGAGGCTCTCGCGCATCGCCCAGATGTCGGTGTGGAAGGTGCCGACCAAGGGCGTACGGAAATGCCGGGCGGCGAGGAAGCCGAGCGAGCCGATCCCGCCCGGGGAGTGGAGGTGCACCACATCCACCCCGGTGAGGCCTTCGCCCCGGAGGGAGAGGTAGGGAAAGACCGGCCAGCGGTACTGGCCGTAGAGCGGCACCGGGACCGCCCGGAACCGACGGACCCGGACCCCCGAGGACCGGAGCTCGGCGGGGGCCGACCGGCGGCCAAGGCCGGGGGCGTAGACCCGGACCGAGTGGCCCCGTCGGGCCAACGAATCGGCCAGGTCGGCGGTCACCCGGGCGACGCCGTCGTGGGTGGGCGCGAACGAATCGGTGAACAGGGCGATCTCCATCCGTCGCGCGATTCCCCCAGGTCAGGCCGGCCCGTCGAAGAGATGCGACAGCCTACTAAAATCCCGTGGCTCCAGTGCCGCGGGGTCGACCGAGACCACCAGACCCGCCCGGACCTCTTCGACCAGGCCCACCAGCCAGCGGAGGAAGTGGAGCACCAGTTCCGGGCTGAGCGAGGTGAGCAGGAACTCGATCGAGTCCATGTAGATCCAGGCCCCCGACGGTCCCGACAGGGCGTCGCGGAGCCGGCCGCTGAGGTCCCCGAGTGAACCGGGCGCGGAGGGGTTGTCGGCTCCGCTCGGGCGCAGATCGACCCGGCGGTCGTCGGCCACCCCCGGCAGCAATGGGGGGCGGCGCGAGAGGATCACGACCCGGGGGGCCCCGGGGGCGGCGCGCCGGATCAGCTCGAGGGCCCGGTCGGGGCGGCTCTCGGGAATCAGATAGCCGCGCCCCAGTTCGAGGGGGACCGTTCCCCGACCGGCGGGCGAGGCGGTCCACGGACGCGGCGGGCTCGCGGCGGAGGCCCAGTGGGTCCGTCGGGGGGGCGCGAGCAGCGTACGACGCTTGACCTCGACCTCCTCGGAGAGTCGGGCGACGCGGCTCTCCAGCAGCATCCGCAGCTCGGCCGGGCTGTGGCCCCGGGCGGCGTGTTCGATCATCTCCTTGAGGGCCGTGCGGATCCCCTCCTCGTAGCCCAGGGCATACGCCCGCGCGAACTCCTCGTCCGGCGCCGGCTCCGGGCCGGCCCGGTCGCGGGGCTCGGGGCTGCGACCGTTCACGGCTCCCTCTAGCCCGTCGGAGGGGCTCCGGGGGCCGGCGCCGTCTCCCGGGGAGCGAACTTGTATCCGTAGTGGATGACGCCGGCCTTGCCCTCCTCCCGGAGCTTACGGAACGTCGCCCGGACCCGAAGGCCGATCGTGACCTCCGAAGGGGAGACGTCGACGACGGCGCCGGTCAGGACCGGGCCTTCGTCGGTCCGGACGAGGGCCAGGACATACGGGACCTGCATCTCGAAGCCTTCGGCCGCATCGTGGACGATCGTGTACGAGATCACCTCGCCGTCCCCCGAAAGCTGGAGCGGCTGCATCTTCCCGATGGACTCCCGGTGGTGGGTGCAGTTCGGGCAGACGGTACGCGGGGGAAAGTAGACCTGCTGGCAGACCGTGCACTTCGAGGCGCCGAGATTGTACCGCTGGGGCGTCGCCCTCCAGAACCGTGCGATCGACATGGTGGCTCCCTAGGGTTCCCCCCGTTCCAACAGATGGACCACGCTCGTGGCGCCGGTGCCGCCGACATCGTGGGTGAGGCCGACGCGGACGTTCGGCACCTGACGGTCGCCCGCCGCCCCGCGGAGCTGCCGGACGATCTCGACGACCTGGGCCACCCCGACCGCCCCGAAGGGCCGGCCCTGGGCTTTGAGTCCCCCGGAGGGGTTCATCATGAGCCGGCCGCGGCCGGTGAACTCGCCGCGTTCGAACGCCGGTCCCGCCTGGCCCTTCTCGACGAATCCGAGGTCCTCCAGGGCGACCAGGGCGCTGATGGTGTAGCCGTCATGGATCTCGGCGACCTGGACGTCCGACGGCGTGAGACGGGCCGCCCGGAAGGCGTTCTGGGCCGCCACCCGCGTCGACTCGAGCACGGTCGGGTCCCGCCGGTGCTGCAACGCCATCGTGTCGGTGGCGACGCTGCTCGCCGCGATCCGGATGGGCGTGTCGGTGTGCCGCTTCGCCTCGGAGAGCGGCCCCAGGACGACCGCCGCCGCCCCGTCACTGAGCGGCGCGCAGTCGAACATGCCGAGCGGCTCCGCGACCCGGCTCGCGCCGAGCACCTGGGCGACCGTGAGCCGGTTGCGGTAGTGGGCGAGGGGGTTTTTCGCGCCCATCGCATGGGCGTGGACCGCGACCTGGGCCAACTGCTCCGGCGTGGTGCCGTACTGGTGCATGTGGCGTCGGGCGATGAGCGCCCAGAGGGCCGGGAGGGTGGCCCCGAAGACGACCTCCCATTCGTGGTCGGCCGAGGCGCTGGCGATCTGATTGCCGGTCGTGTCGGGGACGTCGGTCAGCTTTTCGGCGCCGCCGACCACGACATAATCGTACTGGCCGCTCGCCACGGCCAAATATCCCTGGTGGAGCGCAAGGGCGCCCGAGGCGCCGCCGCCTTCGATCCGGATCGCCGGGAGATGCCGGCCGGCGAGGCCCGCGTAGTCGAGGATCAGGGGGGCGATGTGCTCCTGGTCGAGCAGCGGACCGCTCGCCATGCTCCCGAGGTAGAGGGCGCTCAGATCCTTGGAGGAGAGCTTCGCGTCCACGAGGGCCTGGAGACCGGCCTCGATCCCGATCTCCCGGAACGATCGATCCCAGAGCTCCCCGAAGCGGGTCATCCCGGTACCGAGGACCGCGACCTCGCGCATCGTCAGGTTCCCCCCATGTGGATCTTGCCGCGGAACTTGGCGTAGACGGCGTAGTTGAGGAAGGTCCCGCCGTGGAGGTGGCTCTCCACCGAGGGGCCGAGGGCCCGGTCGAACCGCTTGAGCTCGGGCGTCGTTTCGATGTCGAACGCGTCACTCCCCGCCCCGCTCCCGTAGCCGACCATGAGGATCCGCTCGCCCGGGTCGGCGTGGTCGAGCACGTTGGCGAGGCCGATCAAGGCGGCCCCGGAGTAGGTGTTGCCGATGAAGGGGGTGACCAGGCCGTAGCGCATCTGGTCGTCGGTGAACCCGAGCTGCTTGCCGACCCGTTGGGGGAACTTCCCGTTCGGTTGGTGGAAGACCACATGCTGGTAGGAGGCCGGGGTCGTCTTCGCGACCTCCATGAGGTGGTGGGCGCACTCGGTGACGTGCTTGAAGTACGCCGGCTCTCCCGTAAACCGTCCGCTGTGGCTCGGATACCGCTGCCCTTCCCGGCGCCAGAAATCGGGGGTGTCGGTGGTGTAGCTCACCGTGTGGTGGATGCGGGCGATGACCCCGGTCCGGCCGATCACGAAGGCCGCTCCACCGGCGCTCGCCGAGTATTCGAGCGCATCGCCGGGGGCGCCTTGGCTGGTGTCGGTGCCGATCGCGACGCCGAGGTCGATCATGCGGGCTCCGACCAGGCCGAGGCAGGTCTGGATCGCGGCGGTGCCCGCCTTGCAGGCAAATTCGAAGTCGGCGGCGGTCAGGTGCGGCGTGGCGCCGACCGCCTGGGCGACGATCGTCGCCGTCGGTTTCACCGCGTAGGGGTGCGACTCGGAGCCGACGTAGAGCGCCCCGATCGACTGCGGGTCGATCCGGCCCCGCTGCAGCGCCTGGCGCAGCGCTTCGGTCGAGATCGTGATGGTGTCCTCATCGGGGGAAGGGACGCTCTTCTGCACGATGTAGAGCCCCTGGCCCATGGCGGCACCATCGGCCCCCCAGACCGAGCCGATCTCGGTCGGGGCGATCCGGTATTTCGGGACGTACGCTCCGTAGCTCACCACGCCGGCGTCCATGGATTCTCTTTCCTCCTACAATCGTTCCAGTCGGGTCAAGATCTCGGCAGGGTGAAGGGGGGTGGTCAGCAGGGGGATCCGCTCGACCTCGCTCAGCCGGACGGCGAGCGGATCGACCCGGCCGGGGTCGGAAAAGACCACCGCCGAGGGTTTGAGCGGGTGGGCGCGGACCGCGACCATCGGAGAGCGGCCGTACTTGACCTGCGAGAAGATCAGCGCCCGTTGGGTGGTCCAGCCGAACACCTCGGAGTAGCGGGTCGCATCGATCGACAGGATCGCCTTCGGGGCGTCGATGAGGGTGAATCCATGGATGTCCCGGTGCAGGTCCACCGCGCTGACCGCCATCGCGTCGAGCCGGGCGGCCAGCTTGGGGAGCGGTACGGCGGCGGAGAACTCCCGGCGCCCGAGGATCCCCAGGGAGGCCGGCAGGCCCCCGAGCTGCTGGTACATCCGGCCGCCGTGGTGGTGGTCGACCTCGACCAGAGCGTCGACGTACCGCCGGATGAAGGCGGCGCCCGGACTCGCGCGTCGCTCCGACTCGTAGTCGCTGATGACCGAGGGGACCGTGGAGAGTTGGTGGGCGAGATCCCGCTGGGTGATGCCGAAATCCTCCCGCCACTTGCGGAGCGTCCGTCCCGGGTGGGGACTCAGCACGACCTCCCCCGCGATCTTCTCCCGGATCTCCGCTTCCACGGGCCCCCGACTCGGGCCACGGTATAAAGCGGTGCCGCTCCTGTCGTTCTTGGAGTTCGACAGGCGCCGAAACCCTGGGGGGGAATGGACCGGGCGAGAGTTTCCGGAGGCGGGGGTCCGCCTCCCTTTGAACTCGCGACCTCTACCTTGCCAAGGTAGCGATCTTCCGCTGATCTACCGGCCCATGCCCGAGGGCCCCAGCCCGGCCGGGGCATAAACCCTTGCCGCCAAATCGTCGCCCCCTCCGGCCCTACGACCGCCGTGCGGTGACCGAGAGGATCGCGGGGAAGTAGAAGAGGCGGACCAGGAAGGTGTCGATGACGAGCGAAATCGCGAAGGCGATCCCGAGCTGCTGGAGGAAGCCGAGCGGCTGAAGGCCGAGCGATCCGAGGGAGGCGGCGAGGATCAGGCCGAGGCTCGTCACGACGGCGCCCGAGAAGCCGATCCCCCTCGGGATCGCGCGCCGGGGGGGCGCCTGACGACCCTCCTCGACCACCCGGCTCAGGATGAAGACCGTGTAGTCGTTGCCGAGCGAGACGAGGATGACGAAGAGGATCAGCGGGATGAGGTAGATGAGCGCCTCGTGGAGCAGGTCGGTCGAGATGAAGTAGAGCAGCACGGTCGTGGCGGTGATCGACAGGTAGACGCCCGAGAGGGAGATGAGCGGGTAGGTGAGCGACCGGAACGCGATCCCCAGGACCGCGCCGATCAGGACGACGATCAGGAGTTCGAGCTCGGGGTAGAGCACCTGGTTCTGGGCCTTCTGGTCGACGACCCCGGCCGCCGCCCCTCCGACGATCCAGCCGGCGTGGGTCCGCAGGGCCTGGACGAACGCGGAGCCCCCATCACTGAACGGGCTCGCGACCGAATAGAGATTCCAGTAGGCCCAGGTCCCGTTCGAGAAGAGGTACCGGGCCGCGCCGGAGAGCGTCGCGCCCGACGTGCTGTTGGGCGCCAGTTCCCGGCCGAGCAGGAAGGGCCCGGTGCCGCTCGCCAGGCCCGCGGTCGTGTGCATCGCGAGGGCCGCACGGTACAGCATCGCGGCTCCCGACGGCGTCAGGCTCCCGTTCGCCGCCAGGTAGCCGGCCGGATCATGGACCAGCACCGTGGTCGGAAAGAGGAGGTTCGCCCCGAAGGCCGACTCGAGTGCGTTCTGGGCCTGGACACTGGGGAACGAGGCGGGCAGTCCCTGGGTGATGTCGTAGCTGGTCGGCACCGTCAGCGCCACGGCCACGGTCGGCACCGCGACGATCACGACGATCGCGAGGACCGCCCAGCGGTGCCGGACCGACACGTCGGCGGCCCGGTAGAAGGGCGACTGCTCGAGCGGCCGGGAGCGCCGGGCCTGGCCCCGGGCCAGGAAGAGCCGCGGTCCGATGAAACTCGCGAGCACGGGGAGCAGGGTGGCTTCGCAGATCCCGACCAAGAGGACGGTGATGAACAGGACCGGTCCCCACGTCGAAATCCCGGGGAGGAACGAGAGGGCCCCCAACCCCGCGGCGACGGTCACCGCGCTGGTGAGGATGGCGCCCCCCGCGGTTTCGGTCGCCCGCTCGATCGCCCGTTCCGGTGTGAGCCCCTCCCGAAGCCCTTCCCGGTAGCGGTAGAGCAGGAAGACCAGGAAGTCGGTGGCGATGCCGAGGACCACCGCCGTCAGCACGTACGTGACGATGTAGTTGACCGGCCCGAGGAGCGCGCCCGTGAGCAGGATCCCGACGTAACCGAACAGCGTGCCGGTCCCGACGAACACCACCGCAAGGATCGGGGCCACCCAGGAGCGCAGCGTCAGGAAGACGGCGATGGCGAGGAAGATGAAGATGAACCCGAAGAGGAACCCCTCCGAGTTGCTCGCGGCCTGCGAGTCGTAGCTGACCGCCCCGTTACCCGCGACCCCGGCGGCCGAGCCGAAGATGGCGGTGGCCACGCTCCGGATCTCGGGGACCGCGGCCTGGGCCGGATAGAAGTTGCCCGGACCGCGGAACCCATCGGCGACGCTGAAGCGGACGTAGATGAGGCTGACCGCCCCATTGGGACTGACGAACGGGGCCCGGAGGGCCGCCGGGGCGAGCTGCCAGCCCTCGGTGGTCACGAACCGAACTCCACCGTCGCCGGGCCCGGTGAAGGCCTCGACCAGCGGGCCGGGGATCGGGTAGCCGAAGATGGTGACCCCGCCCAACGCCAGCCACTCACCGACGAGGCTCGGGATCGCCGAGGTCGCATTGAGGACGGTCGTGCGGGCCAGGAGGAAGCGGCCGGCGGCCGGATCGGGAAGGTACGGGAGGGCCGTCGCCCGGACGGCCGCGGTGACCTGGTCGGCCGCCGGAGTCCCGGCCGAATAGTTCTCCCACAGAGCCTCCCGGAAGGCCTGCGGGTACCCGGTCGGGGGGCCCCCGGAGCGGTTGTAGGTCGAGTTGATCGTCTGTTCGGCGCCGGACCAGTTGACCCAGAACGCCGAAGGGAACCCCCAGGCGTCGCGCGATAGCCCGGCGAAGAGCGAACCGTTGGCGGCGAGCGCCGGCCGGACCGGATCGAGCACCGAGTCCAGCGCCTCGGCGAGGGCCGAACAGACCGAGCTGGTCGAGTTGAAGTAGCGGAGGTGGGCCTGCCCGAGCGCCTTCGCGAGGGCGTAGGTCGAGTTGCAGTAGGCCGGCCCGGGCGAGGTTGCGTTCTGGACGACGATGAAGAGGGTGGAGAGCTGGGGGTTCGCCTGCGCCAGGAGGCTCTCGGCCTGGGCCGACTGGCTGCCCGCCACCGTAGTCCCGCTCGACGAGTAGTTCACGTAGCTCTGGTACAGAACCGCCGCGGGGGCCATCAGGAGCAGGATCACGATCCAGCCGATGAGGACCGAGCGGCGGTGCTGGAGCACCGCCCGAGCCCATCCCTTCGCCGCACCGGTCCCGGAGCCGGCGGTCGCCATCGGGGGAGGCGGTCAACCGGCGGATTTAAGTCTACGCCCCCGACAGCGGGGGCCCAGGGCCGACACAACAACGCTTATGGGGAGGGTCCGGGTGGTCGGGACGTGCCGGACGAAGGAACGAACGCCGACCCCCTCGGGATGCTCATGAAGAGCACCGGCGATCTCCTCCGACCGGAAGAGTTGGTGCGCGAGGCCACCCGGGATATCGTCAAGGCCGAGATCCGTCGGCACATTGAGAAGACCCTCCACGACGACCCCAAACTCGCCAAGGATCTGCGCGATGCGGTCCGTTCCTTGCTCGAGGCCCGGGCCCTCGAGTACGCCGCGCTCGTCCGGGTCGGGGCATGCACCGCCCGTCTGGGCATCTCCGCCCTCCCCGACGAGATGCGCCAGAGCCTCACGAAGGATCTGCTCGACGTCCTGGCCCGGGAGATCGGCCAGATCGTCGACCGCTCGCTCTGACCGGCGGCGGGACGGCCCGGGCCGGGATGCGATCCAGCAGTTCCCGGACCCCCCGGACGAACCGCCGGACCTCCGCGGCGGTGTTGTAGAGATAGAACGATGCCCGCACGGACCCGGTGAGTCCCCGGCGGGCATACCACGAGTGGACACAATGCTGGCCGGACCGCACGAGGACTCGATAGCCCTCGTCCAGGAAGACCGCCGCATCGTGGGGGTCCACCCCGTCGAGGGTGAACCCCAGGATGCTCGGGCGGTCCTGAGGCGCCGACGGTCCGAGGATCGAGATCCGAGGGTCGTCGGCGAGTGCCCGGGTCGCGATCGCATTGAGCCCCGCCTGGTGGCTGCGGATGCGGTCGAGGCCCGCCCGCTCGAGGAATCGCAGGCCGGCATGGGCGCCGATGATGCCCGCGTAGTTCTGCAATCCCGCCTCAAACCGGTAGGGCGGGGGGCGGAGCTGGTGCCGTTCCTGGGTCGTCCACTCGACCGTCTCGCCCCCGAGGTTGAGGGGCGCGATCCGGTCGAGCGCCCCGGGCGCCGAGAGCAGCAGGCCCACCCCGGTCGGCCCCAGCATCTTGTGCGCGGACACGGCGTAGTAGTCCGCCCCGATCCGCTTCAGGTCGACCGCCTCGTGCGGCGCCGCCTGGCATCCGTCAAACAACGTCTCGGCGCCCCGGTCATGGGCGATCTCGCCGATCGCCCGGACCGGCAGGCTCCGCCCGTCCAGGTTCGACGTGTGGAAGAGGCTGATGAGCCGCGGCCGGTGGCGATCGACCTCGGCGGCAAAGCGGTCGAGGTCGAAACCGCCGTCGTCCGACAGCGCGAACGAGTGGAGGCGCAGGCGCCGCTCGGAGGCCAGGCGCTGCCAGACCACGAGATTCGAATTGTGCTCCTGATCCGACACGAGGACCCGGTCCCCCCGACGCCAGGGGTACCCTCGAGCGACGAGGTTGATCGCCTCGGTCGCATTGCGAAGGAAGACCACCGGGCCGGCGTCGCCGAGGCCGAACCAGCGCCCGAAGGCTGAGCGGGCCGCCTCGACCCGCTCGCCGGCCGCGGTGGAAAACCGGTGGCGGCTGCGGCCCGCGCAGCCGGGGAATCGGGTGTAGTACTCCTCCATCGCCGCGAGCACCGGACGGGGAACCAGCGACATGCAGGCCGAGTCCAGGTAGGCGATCGACTCTTCGGGGCCGGTCGCGACGAGGGCCGGAAACTCCGCCCGGAGCCGGGGGAGGTTCATGGCGTTCGGCCTCCGAGGGCCGCCGCTGCCGCGGCCAGGGACGCGGCCGCGACCGTGAGCGTCTCGTCCGGAGGGAGGAACGTCGGGCTATGGAGGCTTTCCGGGGCCCCGGGGCGCCCGGCCCCGACAAAGAAGAAGCAGCCCGGAACCGCTTCCAGGTACCGGGCGAAGTCCTCCGCCCCCATGACCGGCCCCGGTAGCTCGATGACTCGCCCGGGGCCGAGCTCCGACCGGAGCGCCTCCCGAACGCGTCCGGTGGGCTCCGGGGGGTTCAGGAGAGCGGGGTAGCCCCGACGGTAGTCGACCTTCGCCCGAAGGCCGGACGATCGGGCGATGCCCGAGACCCGTCGGCGGAGCTCCTGCTCCACGGCGTCGCGGGTCTCGGGTCGTACGGTCCGGACCGTGCCGGTCATCTCGGCTTCCCCCGCCAGGATGTTGTGGCGGAGCCCTCCCTGGAGGGTGCCGACGGTGATCACGGTGGGATCGATCGGGTCCCGGCGGCGGCTCACGAGAGTCTGGAGCCCGGTGACGATCTCGGCGGCCGTGACCACGGCGTCCCGCCCCCGTTGCGGATAGCCGGCGTGTCCGGCCCGGCCGTAGACCCGGATCCGGAACCGGTCGGCCGCGGCCATCATCGCCCCGGTCCGCAGCCCGACCGATCCGGTCGGCAAGGCGGGCTCGACGTGGGCGCCGACGATGGCCCGGACCCTCGGAGCGCCCAGGATGCCACGGGCAATCCACGGTCCCGCTCCGCCGACTCCCCCCTCCTCCTCGGCCGGCTGGAAGATGAGCCGGAACCGACCCTTGGGCCGCTCCGTCCGGAGCATCCAGGCCGCCCCCAAGAGGGCGGCCATATGTACGTCGTGGCCGCAGGCGTGCATGATGCCCGGCCGCCGGGAGGCCCCCGGTGCACCGGTCGCTTCCGATACGGGGAGCGCATCCATGTCGGCCCGGAGCGCGACCACCGGGCCGTCCCCGGCGGTCGACTCACGGACCGCAACTCCCGTGAATCCCCGGGGCAGTTCCGGTTCGAACCCTAGATCCTTCAGAAACCCGACCAGGAGGGCCCGGGTCGCCACCTCCTGGTTCGAAAGCTCGGGATGCCGGTGGAGCTCCCACCGCCAACGGCGGAGCGAGGGCAGAATCCTTCGGGCCCGTCGGAGCCACGGGCCCGGTTGAGGTGGCATGACTCCGGGAGCTCCCCCGAGCCTTAACCTTCCCGGCTCGCGGCGGCCCATCCCTCCCCCGCCCCGACCTTGGACCATCGATCACGGCCGAAAAAAGTTTAGTTCTCCCCGGGCGTTCCAACTCCATGGCCCTCGTCCCTCCGCCCCGGGGGATTCCGGTGTCGGCGCTCCAGGCGACCCTGGAGATTCTGCGGAGCCAGAAGGCCCCCATGAAGCGACGCGCCCTCTTGGAAGAACTCGACCGTCGGGGGCACCGTATCTCGCTCGCCGGCCTGAACCGAATCCTCCAGCACTGCGCCGAGAATCGCTCCACTGTCGAACGGCCGGAGGGGGTCTCCGCGTCCCCTTGACGGGAGCCCCGGTGCCCGCGAGACTCCGTCCCCCCGCCCGACGGGGGAACTAATTTCTGGACTCCAGACGGCAACTCCGGTTCAGTAGTCTTTTTATACGAGTGCTTTCTTTCTAATGCGGGAAACCTGGGCGGAATCTGGTTCCGTTCCGGGAGGTTACCATGAGCAAAATCATCGGGATTGACCTAGGTACGAGCAATTCGGCGGCCGCAGTTCTGGAAGGCGGCCGGGCCGTGATTGTCCCCAGCGCGGAAGGGACCACGGTCGGCGGCGGCAAGGCGTTCCCCTCGTATGTGGCGTTCACCAAGGACGGTCAGCTGATCGTGGGGGAGCCGGCCCGGCGCCAGGCCGTCTCCAACCCCGACGGCACGGTCTCGGCCTTCAAGCGCAAGATGGGGACCGACTACCGCTACCGGATCTTTGGGAAGGAGTACACCCCCCAGCAGCTGAGTGCCTTCCTCCTGCAGAAGATCAAGCGCGACGCGGAGGCGTTCCTCGGAGAGAAGGTCGAGAAGGCCGTCATCACGGTCCCGGCCTACTTCAACGACAACCAGCGGCAGGCCACCAAGGATGCCGGGTCGATCGCGGGCCTGGAGGTCGTCCGGATCATCAATGAGCCGACCGCCGCCTCACTGGCCTATGGCGTGGACAAGGCCGGCAAGAACCAGAAGATCCTCGTCTTCGATCTGGGCGGGGGCACCCTCGATGTCACGATCATGGAGTTCGGGGACGGCGTCTTCGAGGTGCTCTCGACCAGCGGAGACACCCAACTCGGAGGCACCGACATGGACCTCGCGCTGACGGAGTACATCGCCTCGGAGTTCCAGAAGGAGTCCGGCATCGACATCCGCAAGGACAAGATGGCGATGCAGCGGGTCCGGGACGCGGCCGAGAAGGCCAAGATCGAGCTTTCCTCCACCCTGGAAACCTCGATCAACCTGCCGTTCCTGAGCGCGACCCAGGAGGGGCCGAAGCACCTCGCGCTGCCCCTCACGCGCGCCAAGCTCGAAGACCTCATTCGGCCGACCGTCGATCGCTGCCGCACCCCGGTGGAGCAGGCGATCCGGGACGCCAAGGTCACCAAGGATCAGATCGACCGGATCGTCCTGGTCGGCGGACCGACCCGGATGCCGATCGTCCAGCGGTTCCTCGAGCAGGCGGTGGGCCGCCCCATCGAGCGCGGGGTCGATCCCATGGAATGCGTGGCCATGGGGGCGGCCATCCAGGCGGG
>JAJYWS010000010.1 GCA_021791335.1 Thermoplasmata archaeon | reverse complement strand
TCCATAGCCCGGGAAGGCGCCCCCGCATCTCCGCGTCTTTCCGCGGCGGAGGGGGTCTCGGTGCCGGGGCCGGCACCATCGTGTCGGGGGGAGCCCACCGGCGGACCCGAGCCTGCGGGTCCCAACGCCGGAACCACCGGTCGAGATTCTTCTCCGGCCATACGGTTAAATAGCCCGGACCCGAAAGGCGGCTGCTGACAAATGTCTGACAAACAGACATCTGGCGGTCTCGGGATCCAACGATCGTGGTGAGGGAACGATGTATCTGAAGAAGCTCAAGGTGCGGAATTTCAAGTCGTTCGCCGGGGCCGCCGAGATTCCCTTTGAGCCGGGATTCACCGGGGTCGCGGGACCCAACGGGATGGGGAAGTCCAACATCTCGGATGCGATCCTCTTCGTCCTCGGCCCCACGAGTTCGAAGGCGCTTAGGGCCGACCGGCTGACCCACCTCTTCTTCAACGGCGGCGCCGCCAAGAAACCGGCGACCGAGTGCGAGGTCTCCCTGGTCTTCGACAACCGGGACCGGATGCTGCCGCTGGAATCGCCCGAGGTCGAGGTGACCCGGTACGTCAAGCTGATGCCCAGCGACCCGGACGGCTACTACTCGTACTTCTACGTCAATGGGAAGCGGACGACCCAGGGCGAGATCGACGCGCTGCTCTCCCACGCGCGGCTCTCGGGGGACGGCTACAACCTCGTCCAGCAGGGGGACGTCAACAAGATCGTCAGCATGGGCCCGGTGCCGCGCCGGCAGCTCGTCGAACGGCTGGCGGGAATCTCCCAGTACGATGAGGAGCTGGACCGGGCCGAGGCCAAGAAGACCGATCTGGAAGCCAACCTCGACCGGATCCGGACCCTTCTGGGAGAGATCAAGGGACGGCTGACCGGCCTCGAGTCCCAGCGCCTGCTGGCCATCCAGTACAACGCCCTGGTGGAGGAACGGAAGAAGACCGAGGCTCGGCTGGCCCGCGCCGGCCAGCTGGCCGCCCGACAGGAGGTCGCCACCCGGGAGCGGCAACTCTCGGATTTCCAAGCGCAGATCGAACGGCTCCAGAAGGAACGGACGGCCCTGCTCGAGCGACGGGCCACGATTCAGGACGGGATCGCCCAGGTCGAGCGGGAGATGGCCGAGATCGGGGGCGAGCGGGCCCGAAAGTTCCAGTCCGAGCTCAACGACCGAAGGCTCGCGGTCATGCGCCTGGAGACGGCGCTGACCCAACACCGCGAAGGGATCGACGAGATCGAGCAGCGGATCCAGGCCTATACCGAGGAGCTCCGCCAGATGGCCTCCACGGCCGCGAAGCTCGAGGCCTCGGAGGCGAGCCTCTCCAAGCAGCTCGCCGAGCTGGAGGCGCGTTCGACCGAACGCTCCCAGCAGATCGCGGAGTTGACCGGCGACACCGGTCCCAAGGGGAAGCTCGCCTCCTCCCGCAAGCAGGTCCTTGAACTGGAGAAGAAGGAGGGGCAGCTCCAGGGGGCCTGGCAGTCGGCCGTCGAGCAGCGGGAGGCCGCGAAGGGGGCCCTCGACACCTGCGAACGGGCCCAGGCCCAGGCCGAGGACGATCATCGCTCCCGGGAGGTCGAGATCCAGGATCTCCAGCTCCAGCTCAAGGAGACGGCGCCGGGCAAGTCCGCCGGCGGCCCGACGACCGGGGAACTCCAGAAACAGCTCTTCCAGTGGAGGTCCAAGGAAAAGAGCCTCGGCGAGGAGACCGAACGGCTCTCCCGGGAACTCCTCGAACTCAACCGGCGCTACAGCGCGTTGGACGCCCGCCTGAAGGCCCGCAGCGATCCGACCGGCCGCTCCGGGCCCCGGGCGGCCGTCGACTTCCTCCTCTCCCAGCGCAACCTCGGGAAGATCCAGGGGATTCGCGGCACGGTGGAAGAGCTCGCCACGTTCGAGGCTCAGCACCGCACGGCCCTCCAGGTGGCCGCGGGCAGCCGGTTCCAGGCGCTGGTTGTCGAAAGCGACCAGGTGGCCGAGGAGTGCATCCGGCTGCTCCGTCAGGAAAAGCGGGGCCGGGCGACCTTCCTCCCGCTCAACAAGATGCTCGGGGGCCGGCCCCACGGCAAGTCCCTGGTCGCGGCCCATGCGGCGGGGGCCACCGGCTTCGCCCTCGACCTCGTGAAGTTCGACGAGGCGTTCCGCCCGGCGTTCTGGTACGTCTTCGGAGAGACGGTGGTCATGGACGATCTCGCCCACGCCCGCGAACAGATGGGCGGGGTCCGGTTGGTGACCCTCCAGGGCGACCTCATCGAGGCGACCGGGGCGATCACCGGGGGTTTCCTCGACACCTCCGCCCAGGGTCGGGGGCTCGACAGCCCCGTCGAGCTCAAGCGGCTCGGCGACGAGCTTCGGGAGAAGAGCGCCGCCGAGTCGGCGGCCCGTGAGGAACTCCAGAAGATCACCGCCCAGATCCGGCAGGCCAGCGAGGAGCTCGCCCGGCGATCGATCGAAGACTCCAAGTCCCAGGGGAGCCGGGAAGGCCTGGAGCGGGAACTCGGCCAGGCCAAGCTCCGACTCCAGCAGTCCCGCGAGCGGATTCAGGGGGCCGAGCAGCAGCACGCCGCGGCGGAAGCGTCGCTTCGGGCGGCGGAATCGACGGTGGCCGAGGCCGCCCGGGCCCTCGACGACATCAAGGCGAAGCTCAAGGCGGCCCGGGAGAGTTACCTCGGCCAACTGCCGGAGAACCTCTCGGCGCGGCTACGGACCCTCCAGGAGGAACTGCAGGCCGCGGGGGCCGAGCACTCCCGCGTCAACGGCGAACTGGAGGGCGTACGGGCCTCCCGCCGGGCGCTCGATGGGTCTCGGAACGAAAAGCAGACCCTCCTGGCCTCCGCCCAAGCCGCCACCGCCGGCCGACGGACCGAGATCGAACGGATCGAGCGGGAACTCGCGGCCGCGCGCGAGGCGCTGGAAGGGCTGCGCGGGGTGGAGAGCAAGCAGTCCGATGCGCTCCGCCAGCAGACCGTCCGCAAGCGGGAACTCGAGGCCGGACTGGTCGAGGTCGCCGGTCTCATCGGCAAGGCCGAGCAGTCGCTGGTCAGCCAGCAGGAACTCCTCCATCGGGAGGAGGTGGCGCTCGCCAGCGCCCGCGGCCACCTCGCCGAGGTGGAGGCCGCCCTCCAAGAACTTCCCGCCGCGGCCCCCGATGAACCGCCCGTTCCGGTCGACGAGCTCCAGCGGACCCTCCAGCAGGTCACCCGACAGATCGAATCGATGGGCACGGTGAACCAGCGCGCGGTCGAGGAGTACGATGCGGAGAAGACCCGGCTGGACGAATTCGAGGCCGAGGTCGAACGGCTGACCAATGAGAAGACCGAGCTGATGGGGCTGGTCCAGACCATCGAGACCAAGAAGCGGGAGAAGATCACCGAGATCGTCGGCCACGTCAACACCGCCTACCAGGAGATCTACCACGAGCTGTCGGCCGGGGGGCACGGCGAGATCGTGCTCGAGAATCCCCAGGATCCCTTGGCCGGCGGCCTGCTCATCCGGGCGAGCCCGACCGGCAAGGTGGTCCAGCGGCTCGAGCAGCTCTCCGGAGGGGAGAAGTCGCTCGCCAGCCTCGCGTTCATCTTCGCGGTCCAGCGGCACGACCCGAGCCCGCTCTACGTCTTCGACGAGGTCGACATGTCCCTGGACGGCATCAACTCCGAGTACGTCGGGCGGATGCTCCGTCACAATGCCGAGAAGGCCCAGTTCATCGTCATCTCCCTGAGGAAGGTCACCCTCAAGTTCGCCCACCGGATCTTCGGCGTCACGATGCGGGGGGACGGCTGCTCGCGGGTGGTCGGCCTCAAGCTGGAGGACATCCGGGATGTCGACGAGCGGGACGGCCCCAAGTCGGCCACCCTGGCCGGTCCGATGGAGGCCCGATGACCGCCCTCCCTGCGATGGCCCTCCCGGCCGCCCGGGAGGAAGCGGTGCCCCGGGAGATGGCGGAGAAGGTCCTCCAGTACCTGACCTTCCACCGCTCGCTCCTCGGCAGCGAAGGGGAGACCGGCTCGCCCCTGCTCGAACGGTACCTGAGCTTGGTGGAGAACCTCAAGGAAGGGGTCCATGTTGTGATCGACGACCCCTTCCAGAAGGCGACCGCGCTCCTCTTCGAGCTGGTCCTGGACAAGGAGTTTGATCCCTGGGAGATCGACCTCGCGAAGTTCACCCACGCCTACCTCGAGCGGGTCCAGGAGGACGGCTCGGTCAACTTTGCGATCGCCGGCCGTCTCGTGGGAATGGCGTGGAGCATCCTCTACCTCCAGTCGGAGGCGGTCCTCCGCTCCCGGGAGACCCCCGCGCCCGGCGCCGAGCCCATGGATCTCGGCGCCGAGGACGGAGCGCCGGCGGTCGAGGAGAGCTACCTCGACTCGCTCCACACCCCCGAGGCGGTCGACGTGACCACGGCCGTGCTCGCTTCGACGGAGGCGCCCCCGCTGCTGGAGATGGTCCGTCACCCCGAAACCCGCCCCGTGTCGCTGCTCGAGCTGGTCCGGGCCTTCGGCGAGGCGGAGGAAGACGCTCGGCGGGCGATCCGGGTCGAGGAGCTGAGGGACCGGCTGCGCGAAGAGCAACGGGCCGCCCCCGAGATCCTCGTCCATGGCGACATTCCCGAACGGGACGTCGAGGAGGCGTGGGCCGTCGCCCTGCGCCACGCGGTCGGCGAGCCGTTCCCGCTGCTCGACCTCTGGAACCGGGCCCAGGGCATCGATCGCTTCGTCGCGACCTTCCTGGCGCTCCTCTACCTGGCCCGCGAGCACGCGATCGAGCTCTCGCAGGAGATCCTCTGCGAGACTCCCATTTTGGTGACCCGGATGATCGAGACCCGAGTACCGCCCGGGCCGGAGGGCTAGGCCCCATGTCGGCCAAGACCACCCCCGAGGTGCTTCAGGTCGAGGCCCTCCTGTTTGCCGCCGGCAAGCCGCTCAGCGTCAAGGAGATCACCGAGGCCCTCGCGCTCGACGACTACCGCCCGGTCCAGTCGGCGGTCCGCACCCTGCAGGAGAACTACGCCCACCGCCAGTCGGCCCTCGAGGTCCGGCGGGTCGGCGACCGCTACGCGCTCCAACTCCGGGAGGAGTGGGTCCCGACGGTCCACTCGGTCACGCCGGTCGAGATGGCGCCCCGGACCCTCCGGACGCTCACGCTCATCGCCTACCACCAGCCGATCCTCCAGAGCGCGCTGGTCCGGATGATCGGGGATTCGGCCTATGAGGAGGTCCAGCGGCTCCGGGGCCTGAACCTGATCCGCACCAACCCCTCCGGGGCCACCCTGGAACTCACGACCACCCGTCGGTTTGCCGAGTACTTCGGGATCGCGTCGACCAAGCCCGAGGAGATCCGCCGGTTCCTCGAGCAGAAGCTCGGGGTCGCGGCCCCGGCTTCGGAACCCCCGGCAGCCGATCCGGCGAGCCCCGAGACGGCCGCCGATGCGCCGCCGGCCGAACCCCCGGAACCGGCCCCGCCGGCGCCCTGAACGGGGCGCGGCCGGCCTCTCGACAACTCTTTAGTCGGCCCCGCCTTCGGAAGGTCCGTGACCGAGAACGGCCCGGCGGACGACTGCATCTTCTGCGCGATCGTCGCGCGGCGGGCCCCGGCCTGGATCGTCTACGAGGACGCGAAGTGCCTGGCGTTCCTGGATCTGTTCCCGTTCACCCGCGGCCACCTCCTGGTGATCCCCAAGCGGCATGTCCCGCGGCTCACCGAGCTTCCGAGGTCGGAGTACGAGGAGTTCTTCCACGCCCTGGCCACCGTCTGCCGACGGGCCGACCGGCTGAGCCCCGACTACAATGTCGCCCTCAACCAGGGGGCGCGGGCCGGCCAGATCGTCTTCCACCTCCACTTCCACATCATCCCTCGCTACGGGGAGCCCAATCCGTTCCACCAGTCGGCGAGGAACCGGCTTTCGGACACGGACGCCCGCGCCCTGCTCCGGGAGCTGGGCGACGGGTAGGGCTCGTGCAGACGCCCCGGCCGCCGGCGGTTGCCGGAAGCTTCTATCCGGCCGATGCCGCCGCGCTGGCGAACTTGGTCGAAGCCTGCTTTTGCGACCCTCTCCGGGGGCCGGGGGGGCTCCCGGCCCGCCAGCGCTCCGGAGCGCGACGGCTCCGGGCCCTCGTCGTGCCCCACGCCGGCCTCGTCTATTCGGGGGCCATCGCCGCCTGGGCCTATCGGCGGGTGGCCGAGGAGCCCCCGTTCCCGACGGTGCTGTTCCTCGGGGTCGACCATCACGGGCGGGGCGGATTCGCCCTTTCCCGACGCCCCTGGATGACCCCGCTCGGGCCGACCGAGGTCGATGAGGATCTGGTCGACCGGCTCGACCGACCGCCGCTCGAGATCGACGAGTCGGCCCACGAGCGGGAGCACTCCATCGAGGTCCAACTCCCGTTCCTGGAGTACGTCGAGCCCAAACCGCGGATGGTCGCGCTCCAGGTGGCGATGGCCGCCCTCCCCGACCTCCGCGCGGTCGGGGTCCGGGTGGCCCAAGCGATCCGGGGCCAGGACGTCCTCTTGGTCGCCTCGACCGACTTTTCCCATTACGTCGCCCCCGAGGTGGCGGCCGCCGAGGACCGGTTCGCGCTCGACGCCATCCTTCGGGGGGACCCGGCCCGGCTCTACGAGGTCGTCGAGCGGCGCCGGATCTCGATGTGCGGTGTCGCCCCGACCACGGTCCTGCTGGCGGCACTGGCGGGTGAACCGACCGCATCGCGCCTCCTCAAATACGGCCATTCCGGCGAGGTCGCCCCGATGGCCCAGGTCGTCGGGTATGGCGCCCTCACGGTGGAGTCGAGCGGGCCCGACCGGCCGTCCCTTAAATAGCGCTCCCCGCTGCCGCGGTCCGGCATGATCCTGAGCGACACCCGGATCCGGGAGGAGCTTAAGGCCGGGCGGCTCGTCATCCGTCCGTTCCGGGACGAATCGCTCGGGACCAACTCCTACGACGTCCACCTGGGTCCCTGGCTATCGGTGTACACCGGCGGCGGCCTCGACGCCCGCAAGCCGAACCCGGTCCGCGAGTTCCGCATCCCGCCCGAGGGCCATGTCCTCCTGCCCGGACAGCTCTACCTCGGCATCACGCAGGAGTATACGGAGACCCACGGCTACGTCCCCTTCCTGGAGGGCAAGTCGAGCGTGGGCCGGCTCGGCATCGACATCCACTCCACGGCCGGCAAGGGCGACGAGGGGTTCTGCAACTACTGGACGCTTGAGATGTCGGTCAAGCTCCCGGTCCGGATCTACGCCGGGATGCCGATCGGCCAGCTGATCTACTTCGAGATCTCCGGCGCCGTCGCCCGTAGCTACTCGGACAAGAAATCCGCCAAATACCGTGCGGTCTCGAACCGGCCGACCCCCTCCCGGATGTACCTCAACTTCCGCTCGCGGGCCCGAGCGGGGTCCGGCCGGGACCCCGCGACCGGTCAGCCCCCCCGAGCCTCCGGCTCGCGGGAGCGCGCGGCGCGGACCAGGTAGAAGGCGGGCCGGCCGGGGCGGGCCCGTTCCCGCCGCCGCAACGGGTCGTGCGGGGCCGCGGCCTCTTCCCGGTGGACCGTGACCTGGCGGAACCCGAATCGACGCACCAGATACCCCTCCGCCGCCCGCAGCACACCCTCCTCATGGAGCGTGCCGGGGCAATCGGGGTCGGTCCGGACCAGGGGGCCGGCCCGGATCACGTACTGGGCGAGCTCCGCCTTCGGGACGGAGAGTTCGGGGGCGTCCCGGGCGAGCCGTTCCAGGATCTCCTTCGGCGACGGGGCGGTGCCCGTGGCGCCGGCCGATCTCAACCACGGGTCGATGACCCGCTTCCAGTCGGCGGCGACATAGAAGATCGCCTCGCTCGGGGGCGGCTCCCCCCGCTCCTCGGAGGGTCGGAGGACCTCACGGAGGTCCTCCTCGACCTGGGCGAGGAACCGCTCGGCGGCCTCGGCCCGGTCGGACCGCGCGAGTTCGGCCGGATCGGGGAACGGGGCCTGCGCGACGAGCGTGGGGAACCGGCCCTCGCCCAGTTCCTCGGCCAGGTAGGGGGTCACCGGGGAGAGGAGCCGCACCCAGAGATCCCCGAGCCGGCGGGTGGCGGCGCTCGGCGCCCCGCCCCGGACGACCAACCTCCGCAGCGTCGCCGGGATCGAAACGTAGACGGTCTCGGCGTAGCCCCGCAGGTCGAGCCGGTCGAGCGCCGCCCGGGCGCCGATGACCTGCCGGGCAAATTCGCTTTCCAGCCAGGCCTCCAGTTCCGGCGGGCCGTCGCCCTCGCCCCGGGTCCATCGGACCAGCCGCTCCACTTCGCTGAGGCGGCTGCGGACGGTCTCGACAAGGTCGGGATCCCACTCGCGGTCCTGGCTGGGGGAGGACCCCAGGGTATAGAGCAGCCGGAGGGTATCGGCCCCCCACTCCCGAAGAGCCCAGGCGAGCGGAGGCACGGCCCCGCCTTTGGTCCCGATGTCCTTCTTGGAGAGCTTGGCACCGGCCGGATTGGTCACCCAGCCGTGCACGAAGATCCCGAGGGGAAACTTCTCGGGCGGCAACAGCTTCGCGTGGGTGAACAGGAAGACCGGAAAGTGGACCCGCTTGTGCTCCTTCCCGCCGATGTTCCAGTCGAGGGGATACCAGTATTCGAATTCGGCCCGCAGTTCCCGCTGGAGACCGGGATCGACCCCCGGCTCGCCCGGACCCTCCCCCAAGAAGACGAAGTCGAAGAGCGCGTCGGTGAGCTGGGCCACCGAGAGGCGGCCGGCCCGGACGAAGCGCCGCACGATGAAATACGCGGGGTAGAACGTCGAGTCGGCGATCGGCTCGATGGTCCACTCGGGCGCGAACGGGAACGGCGTCCCGAGCCATCGACCCCGCCGGATGCACGGACGGTCGTCGAGCCACTCCACCACCTCCGGAACCTCCCGGGCGTAGTCGTCCGGTTGGACGCGGAGCCGAGGCAGCCGTTGGCGGACCTCGGCCTTCCAGCCGGCATCTCCGTAGGCGAGGAACCACTGATCCGGGATCCGTCGAATCACGACCGTATGGCCGTTGCGGCAGACGACCGCCTCGGAGAACTGCCGGAACTCGATCCCCCCGTGGTCCCGGATCAGCAGCTCCGCCACCGCTTCGCGGACCTCCCGGACCGGGCGGCCGCTATACGCCCCCACCGTCATGCGGCCGCGGACCAGTTCGAGACGGTACAGCCGCTCGGTCGCCTCGCTGAGCGGCCCCCGATCGTCCAGGGACCGGGCCCCGGTCGCCCGGAGGGCGCGTTCGGCCGGGGCGCCCTCCAATGCCCGCAGCGCCCGTTCGGAACCGCTGAGCGGGGCCTCCTCCGGGATCTCCAGCACCTCGACCATCGGGGGAACCGATCCGCGGAGCTCCGGGGCGAGTTCCTGAACTGCCAGGAAGTCGGCTGGGGCGTGGGCCGGCACCGACATCACGACCCCGGTGCCGATCCCGGGGTCGACGATCCGGCTCGCCAGGACGGGCACCGTCCGGCCCGTCAGCGGGACCTGGACCGTCCGGCCGATGATCGCCTCGGCCGGCACCGCCCCCCCGAGCTCGCCGCCGTGCTGCTCGAGGAGCCGCGGGGCGGCGGATTCGCCGACCAGGTAGCGTCGGCCCTGGTAGGTCCACCCCCGGAGCGGTTCGGTGGGGTGGAGCCAGAGATTCGTGACCCCGTAGACGGTTTCGGGTCGGAGCGTGGCGGCGAGCAGGAGTCGTCCGTCGTCCAGGGCGAACGGTACGGCGGTGTACAGGACGACCTCGGCCCCTCCCCCCGAGGAGAGGTCGGTCTCGGAGGCGTCGACCGCCACCGGGCCGCAGACCGGGCAGACCGGAGCGAAGTACGCCTTCTGGACCAGGCCCCCACGGTCCCTCAACCGATGAAACTGCCAGCGGATGAACGCCCGGTAGTCGTCGTCGACCGTGGTCAGGCAGGCGGTGGGATCGACCAGGATCCCCATCGACCGGAAATCCTGCAGATACCGGTCCCCGAGAAACCGGGCGGCCGCGACGGGGTCGGTGATCCGGGCCCGCTCTTCGTCGGGGAGGCCGAGCTCGTCGAGGGCCTGACGGACCGCCGGGTCCCCGTCTCGGACCTTGCCCGCGAAGACGACCGCGGGCAACCCCGAGGCGTGCACGCCGGTCGGGAAGAAGACCTGCTCCCCGAGCATCCGGTGGTACCGGTGGAGGATGTCGGCGTAGACCAGCCCGAGGAAGTGCCCCACGTGGAGGAACCCGCTCGGCCCCGGGTAGGCCACCAAGGCGTAGAACTTGGGGACCCCCTCCTTGCGCCGGGCGATCGGGATCCCTTCGCGGGCCCAGGCCTCCTGCCAATGAGCGGCCCGACCGGGATCCATGACCGACCGAGTCGGGGGCCGTATTTGAGGGGTGTGCGGGAATTCACCCGGCCCTTCGCTGACGGGTCCCCGGGCCGCCGGCGGCCGCGTTTCCCCGCGGGCCGCCGGGTCACGCCCTGCCCTCGTTCGAGTCGGACGCGCCGTTCGCAAAGAGCCTTGAACCGGGCCGCCTCTGGCCAGTCGCCCCATGCGCATCATCGAAGTCTTCCATTCGCTCCAGGGGGAGGGGCTGCGGACCGGCGTACGGACCTCCTTCGTCCG
Source organism: Thermoplasmata archaeon (assembly GCA_021791335.1). Classification (GTDB taxonomy): domain Archaea; phylum Thermoplasmatota; class Thermoplasmata; order Lutacidiplasmatales; family UBA184; genus Lutacidiplasma. The sequence continues at coordinate 34,886 of JAJYWS010000010.1, read as the reverse complement.
GACCGCCCGGTGCAACCTCCGCTGCAGTTGGTGCGACACTCCGTACTCCTTCGGACCCGGCGTCGAGCGGTCCGTGGCCTCCCTGCTCCAGGAGATTGAGAGCCACGGCACCCGGGAGGTCTGCCTGACCGGCGGGGAGCCGCTCCTTCAATCGGAGTCGGTCGCCCTGGTCCGGGCCCTCGCCGCCCGGGGCTACACCACCGTGATCGAGACGGGAGGTTCATTGGACGTCACCCCCTACCTCCCGATCCCACGGACCCTGCTGAGCGTCGATGTGAAGTGCCCCTCCTCCAAGATGGACGCCCGCAACCGTTGGAGCAACCTTCCGAAGCTTCGCCGCCGCGACACCGTCAAGTTCGTCATCGCCGACCGGAAGGACTACCTGTACGCCCGTCGCACCCTGAGTCAGCACCCCTTTGCCGCCCTCGCGCTGTTCCAGCCGGCCTGGGGCACGCCCCCCGGCCGGCTGGGGGACTGGGTGCTGCAGGACCGACTCCCGGTCCGGGTGATGCTCCAGACCCACAAGATCCTCTGGGGCGATACCCCCGGTCGGTGAGGGCCGGGGGGGGCGAACTCGCCCGCCACGATACCCTAAAGAGACCGTGCCGGCTCCAATCCCAATCTCATGGGCGGGGTTCTGTCGAAGCACACCGACCAGACCGGCGATTTGGACAGCCCCTTCGGCAAGGTTCGCGGCATGGTCTTTCCCCGGATCGTGCTCGCGGGCCACGGGGTGTTGAACGAGCTCGCGTCGACCTGCCGCCAGTTCGACTTCCCGAAGAAGGGGGCCGTCATCACCGGCCCGCGGACGGCGACCTTGGCCGGGCATCGCGCCTCCGAACTGCTGGAGTCCGAAGGATTCGACGCGCCGATCCTGACGGTCGGTGAAGCCACCCCGGAGGAGGTCGATCGCACCCGGGTCGCGATCGAATCCCAGGGGGCGCGCTTCCTGGTCGCGGCCGGAGGCGGGAGCAAGATCGATATCACGAAGGTGGTGGCCGCCCGTCTCCGGATCCCGTTCATCAGCCTCCCCACCTCGGCGGCGCACGACGGGATCTCCTCCCCTCGGGCCTCGCTCCGGGGGTCGTCGGGCCGGCTCAGCATCGACGCGGCGGTCCCCTCGGCGGTCATCGCCGATACGGCGATCATCGTCCAGGCCCCATTCCGGTTGCTCGCCTCGGGCTGTGCCGACGTCATCTCGAATGTGACGGCGATCCTCGACTGGAAGCTCGCGGTCCGGCTGCGGCATGAGGAGTACTCGAGCACGGCGGCGACCCTGGCGGAGTATGCCGCCCACGAGATCATCGACCGGGCCGGCCTGATCAAACCGAACCTCGAAGAGTCGGTCTGGATCGCCATCCGCCCGATGATCGTTGCCGGGATCGCGATGAGTGTCGCGGGCTCCTCCCGTCCCTGTTCGGGGAGCGAGCACCTCTTCAGCCACGCCCTCGACCGGACCGCCAAGCACGCCGGCCTGCACGGCGAGCAGTGCGGGGTCGGCGCGATCATGATGATGTACCTCCACGGCGGCGACTGGCAAGGGCTCCAGAAGGCCCTGCGCGCTATCGGAGCCCCGGTCACGGCCCGGGAGCTGGGTGCGTCGAACGAGGAGGTGGTCGAGGCGCTCGTCCAAGCGCACACCCTCCGACCGGAACGCTACACGATCCTCGGCGACAACGGTCTCACCCGGGAGGCGGCCCAAAGGCTCGCCACGGTGACGGGAGTCGTGGGATAGGAACCGATGCCGGAGATTACCCTCTTAGCGGTGGCGCAGGCGAACCCGGGCTACGCGTTCATCTACCAGGGCGGCGGGCCGGTCTGCCGGACCTGCCCCTACCGCAACGCCTGTTTGACGCTCGATTCGGGCCGCCGCTACCGGGTCACCCGGGTACGTCCGGTCCAGCACCCGTGCGAGCTCCAAGAGAGCCCGGCGGCTGTCGTTGAGGTCGAGCGGATTCCCCGACCCCTGGTGGTCGAGGCCCCGATCGCCGTCGCCGGTAGTTCGATCGAGGTGGGTCGCTACGCCTGCCGCCGGGTGGACTGTCCGAACTGGACGATCTGCGCGGGGCCGTCGCTCCCACCCAAGCAGCGCTACCGGATCGAACAGGTCGATGCGGCCCCCGCGGAGTGCCGGATCGGCCGCAAGCTTCGTCGGGTGGAGGCCGTTTAGGCCCGGTATGCGGGGCTGTGGGGTAGATTCGGCCGGGGGAGCGACTCCCTCGCCGCACCAATGGTCCATCCTTCGGGCTTTGGGAGCCCGGGACCCCGATTCAAATTCGGGCAGCCCCATCGACACCGGGCGCTATATTACGGGGGCCCGTAAGTAGGTCCACCCCCCGAAGATGCGTCCGACCCCCTGCCGACCCTTCGGGCGGGTCCCCCCGCGCTCAGCCCGACCCAATCAACGCCCGCTTCAACCTACGAAGCGCGTCCCCGCGAAGCGTTCCTGTCCTACGAACGGTCCGCTTCCAACCCCCGACCCGATTCCACGGCAGCCCCAGCCGTCGTGCCTCCGCCCTCCCCATCGCGAGGAGGCGCCTCTTCCAGTCGATGAAGAGGGAGGGGTCGGCGGCTGCGGTCTTACCGAGCTTCAGGCGAGCGGCGAGCTTGGTCCCTTCCTTTACCGAGGCCGACGAGGAACGATTTGCGAGCGAGGACATGACGACGAACGATTCGCCCGTCGGGTCCCACCTCGTACTTCCGATCTCGGTGCTTTGCGTATCTGTCGATGATATGTGCCCATGTCTTCGCACCCTCCTCCTCGGCAAGGGCAGACCAGCAGGTTCCTTCGGGGAGTGGGCTACAACCTCCGACGGTTGGGCCAACTCCGATACCTGGAAGGGTTCCAACCATTACGGGAGAGCTACGCCTCGTGAGAAGGGCCATCGCTCAAACCTGTCCCAAGGTCGATGGAGAGGAACTCAGCCGCTCAGGCCATCAGTGGCTCGGGGAGCCCGAACACGTACCCTACCATCTCGATATCTTCAAGTGTCAGGGCGGCAACACGTACTTTAAAAGACCCGGTTGTGTATGTATGAGTGTGGCACGCCTCACACGAGCACTTGGGTCAGGAGTCGCGGTGGGGGTTCTGTTGAGCTTGGTAATTGCAGGCGCGGCCGGATCGGCGGCCATAGTCGGGAGGGGGTCCAGGAATGAACAAGAGACGTTGACCAACAGCCCGTTGATTCTGCCCGGTGATTATGTGGGCCTGGACTGCGCCGGAGGCAAGATTTTACTCAACAGTACCTTGATTTGCAACGACACATCAGTTAGCGTTGATCTGTGTGACGCCCCGTTTTGCCAATATTCCATGGAAGGTGTGAAGCTAAGTCCCCAGACCAGTTTCACCGGTTGGCAAGCCACTGGGGATGCAAGCGTGGCAAACCCCTCCGTTCTGAACACCACGCTCAACCTGACCGTGGCTAATGTCAATTCCCATTATTCGGGGGTCGTCAACCTCTCAATCGTTGTGCCGGGGGTTTATGTGAGCTTGGGATGTACGGGGGGAGAGATTCTGCTTAACGGGTCGCTGTTTTGTCGGAATGCTCAAGTCACCAATCTTCTGCTGTGTGACGCGCCAGCCTGCCAGTACTCCATGGTTGGAGTCAACTCCAACCCGCAAGGCACCACCTTTACCGGGTGGGAGACGTACGGGGATGTCACCCTGTCGAATCCCTTCAGCATCAACACCACACTCACCCTCACGATGCCGAGCCTCAGTTCGCGCTACACAGCGGTGGTCAACCTCTCCCTCAAGACCATTCAACAGACCACCCCTGTGCAGGTCACAATCCACACCTTTGTCGCCTACGCCATGGGGAGCGCTTATGCGAGTGTGACCATCTGTTCTTCTTCTTCGAATTCTTCGATTTGCCCATTCCGGAACCTCCCGAACGGGGCGGTCGCATCTCTCACTTCCAATAAGACCTACGAAATTGTTGCGAACACTTCATTTTCGGTCGAACAGTGGGACTCAAATGCCGGTAGGCTGTCGACCGCCACAGGCACCACGACGTCGATTTATATTACGAATGCCGGCATCATCTCCCTGATTGTTGAGGGCGACAGTGGTTGGGCCGGATATGTGAACTCTCCGGCCTCCTCGACTGGGAGTTTCACAGTAGTTTCCACAGAGTTCACCGTCCCAAGCATTAACAGTGTGGCCTACGACGGTACAGGAATTTGGGTGGGGATTGGCGGTTTCGGGAGCGGGACCCCACTGTGGCAGGCCGGCATCGAGTGGGACAATGGCATCATCCGAGCCTTCAGGGAGGCAACTTCGGCCAGCACAGGAGCCAAAGTGGTCTACAACGCGGCCATGAGCATTCAATCAGGGAACATCATCAGAGTCACCGTATCAACAAAGAACGGGGTCTCGTATGCCACTGTACTGGACGAAACTTCCGGGGTGGCTTGGAGTGTAAGTTATGACTTCGCGCCCAACACCCAGTCCGCCGAATGGATTGTTGAACCCAAGTTCAATACAATATCATCCAAGTCAAATTCAAATTTCGGCCAGACTGTAACCTTTACGGATCTCCTGGTCAATTCCTTTTCCCCAACGTTGCAAGGATGCTTCTTCGCGACAATCGCTCCACTGCTGGGAAATCAAAGGCTTTGGACGGGCGCCCTTTCGGAGGCGCCGGGAGGGACTCTTTACTTTACTGTCTATTGACTCGTTCAACCGACTATGATTGCAACGACTTCTTTGGAAGATGGCGCCGTCCGTAGTGTCCGAGTTGACGTCAAGAACACTTTGACGTCAACCCCCCATCGGCCGACCCGGGGCTGTTCAATGGAAGTCTCCGTGCGTTGGGTCCGAGACCGATCCCGATTCCACCCACGCCCGTGCTGGGTCACGTGGTTCTTGGCCATCCTGCTGCTGACATCGACACTGCTCCTTGACCCCGGTGCGTTGGGAAGATCCTCATCGGCGATTGAGCATCCGCTAGGCGGATTCCAAAGCCGGCCAATGACCCGCATGCCGGTGAGCTCAGGGCAGGTCGACCCTACCTTATCCGACGGATCAACCGAGTTCCCCGGACAGACTTTCAAGATTCTCCCGGAGAACCTGACTGGGGCTTACAATCCGTCTTGGGTCGTCTATGACCCGGTCAATGGAGAATTGTACGTGACGGACATCCTCCAACTGTTTTCGTCGGACGAGCCCTATGCAATTACTGTAGTCAACCCGACCAGCGGAAGAGAGATCACTCAGATCCCGGTGAACAATACGGTGGTGGATGGCGGTCTGGTGGTCGATCCGGCCAACGGAGGTGTTTTTGCGGGAATCTGGGGGGGATACGTTAGTGTCGTCAACGCGACGACAAATCAGCTCTCCTTTCCGACTTTCTTGGGAGCCGCGGCGGACATACTGTCTGTAATGGCGTCCAATCCCGTCAACGGAGACATCCTCTACGCCGGGGAACCCTCCTCCTCCGAAGTCATTCTAGTCAACGGCTCGGACTTTCAGAATTTGTCGATGAGCTGGCTCGGCGGCATCGTTCGGGGGGCCGCGTTCGACCCCAACAATAGAGAGGTTTATGTCAGTGCAGGTTGGGCCGAGTCGAACCTCACGGTTTTGAATGCGGACAACCTCAGCATCATCTCCAACATCCGCCATGTCCCTTCAGGGCCCTGCGTCTTCGACCCAACCAACCAATACCTGTACGTCGCTGGAATCCCCTCCATACAGCCCAATGGGTCCAACACTGACGCTGGGACCGTGACGGTCCTCAATACGGTGACGAACCATGTGGTCACCAAGCTGCCCGTGGGCATCCTGCCCGTCGGGGTTGCCCTTGACCCCGTGAATGGCTACCTCTATGTGTCCAACATGTTGTCGAACAACATCTCGGTCGTAAACACCCAGACCAACCAAGTCGTAGGGTCCTTCAACGTCCCCCCCTTCCCCTATGATGTCACGTACGACTCGGCGAGCCGGTCCCTCTTCATTCCGGACCTTGGTGGAGGAGGCGGCGTATACGGAAACGCCAACGCTCTCATTGAGGTGTTCCCGAACTACCCACGGTATACCCTGACCTTTGAGGAGCAGGGGCTGCCGGTTGGTGCTAACTGGTCGGTATCGATCGATGGACAGGTGTATTCCGCGGTCGGCCCAGCTTCGATCAGCATCCCCGAGTTCAACGGGAGCTACACCTTTGTGGTCAATGGCTCCCAGGGATGGACACCCTCCCCGACTTCCGGGACTGTACAGCTTTCGGGGACCCCGCAAGCGATACCGATACGGTTTCTTTCCCCGTTTGGGTCAATACAGGGTTCCATCCAACCTTCAGATGCTACGGTCACGCTGGATAACCAGTCCATAAACGTGACGTCCACCGGCAATTTCAGTGTGGACTCACTGACCCCGGGGACCTATGTGGTCACTGCACGAGCTCCCGGTTACTTCGGGGTCTCCATTGCCGTTTCGATCCTGCCCCGAAACCTGACCAACCTACACATCCAGCTAGTCCCGGCGTTGCCGGCGGCGACCCAACTCTTGCAAATCCCCTGGGTGGCAGGTCTCGTCGGAGGACTGGCCGTCCTCGCCGGTCTTATGGCGGCAGGGTTTGTAGTTTACTACCGCCGACATCGCCATACCTCCCGCCCCCCAGTTGGCCACCGGGCCAGTCTTGCCCACATTCACCGCCTCTTGACCACGGGCCGCACCCGCTTCTTGTTCCAATAGGGGCTCTTGCACTTGGGACACCCTGAGGTTTCGTGGTCCAACTTGGGGAGCCACTTATGGCCGCACCGATTGCAGAGCCACGCCTTGACCGAAACCCGAGGCAGAATTGAATGGAAGGAGCACCGCTTATAAGAGTGTTAGTTATATCCCCAACTATAGCACATTCGCCCCCTCCTCCTTTCAGGTTTCGGCTCCTCCCTCCGCGTGAGCAGCCACGTCCTCGAAGTCTCCAACGGGATTGACGGTCGCCGAGAGACGTTTTCCCCCCATCAGCTACCGTTCGATTCCGTTGTCGTCGAGGGCAACTCGGGAACGATCTCGTTCGAAGCGGCGCGGTTTCTCGCCATTCACGATATTCCCGTAGTCTTCCTTCGGTGGGACGGCTCGGTTCTCTCGGCTCTACTCCCTCGCGGTCCCGTAGCGGGGCAGTTGAAGCTCGCCCAGTTTGCCTCGCACAACGACTGCGAGAAGAGGGCGCAGATCGGCCGAGCGATCTTGGAGGTCAAGCTCTCGAAGTCGGTCGAACTGCTCCGGTTCCTGTCGCGGTTCTACCCATGCGACCCTGCGCCCGTCGAGGCAGAGGTCAAACGCGGCCCTTCGGCAGAGTCCATCCCCGACTTGATGGTCTGGGAGGGGCGAACGGCAGCCGCCTACCGGGTCGAGTACGCGAAGGTTGTCAATCGCCTCTGGCCCGGGGCGCGATTCGTCACCCGCAAGGGAAGGGGGAAGTCCTGGGCGCAGAGCGCGACGGACCCCGCTACCGAGTCCGGGACCGAGGGAGGGACTCGACACCCGATACCGCCCGACCCTCCCCCTTCCGGTGACCCCGACTCGGCAGAGGCTCGTGGGCCGAGCGAGCGGCTCGTCCCGCGTGGGTTCTGGGCTTCGCCTCCGGTCGCGGGGGTCGTTGGGCTGGTGCCCGAGCCCGCACCCGGGGAATGAGGCGACCTTGGGGAACTGCGACACCGCATGGGAGTGCCGGCGAATGTCACCGGTCTTGAGGCCGGGCGACCACCGCCGGCCGCCCGGCCAGCCGACCTAACCGGCGGACGCCCGGTCGTCGCGGTGCGCCGGTGGGAAACCCTCCGCCTCCCAAAGGGAGGATACCGCCGGCTGCCGAGACGGATCCCGCGCTGGAAATACGCTACTCGGCCGATTCCATCAGGATGAGTTCGTTGCCATCGGGATCCACGGCGATGCAGAAGGTGCCCCAGGGCATTTTCGTCACGCCTTTCGAGAACTTCACTCCCGCACGCTGCAGCCGTTCGTAGGTCGCCCGAAGATCTCCGTTGAGGTAGATCAGGATACCGGTGTTGCCCGGCTCGAGGCTCGCCCCTTCACCGGCTTCGGAGACCTGGCAGAGGTGGATCTGGCCGCCTTGGCCCTTGCGGCCGACCGTGACCCAGTGGTCGGAGTCGTTGATGATGTCGAAGCCGAGGTGGTCGCGGTACCAGGCCTTCGATCGGTGGCGATCTTGGACCATCACGGCCGTCGACTCGATCCAGGTCCGGGGGGTGTTCGGGTGGGACTTTCCATTCGCCGGGGTTGAGGCGGTCATCGGCCAGGGAGGACAACCGGGGGCGATAAACTGGCCGCCCAGGGCGTGAAACGGCCCCGGGGAGGGGGTGTTTCACTGCCCCCGGGACGACCCCCGGGCCACGGCGCCCCGTTCGCGGAGCGCGTCCGCCAGGGCCGCTCGGAAGGGGGTGAGCGGCTGGGGAATCAACTGTCGAATCCGGTCCTCCCGGGTCACGACATCGGTGACGATCCCCTCGACCAGCGGGCGCGCCACCGCGGACGGAACCTCGGTGATGAAACCGACCCAATGGGAGGACAGCGAAGGCGTGAGCACAGGAACCACCCAGATCCGGGGCCGACGACCGATGGCCTCGCCGGTGGCCTCGAGCAGTTGTCGGTAGGTCCATACGTCCGGTCCGCCGACGTCGAAGGCCCCTCCGACCGTTTCGGGGACTTGGAGGGCCCGGACCAGGTACCCGACCAGGTCCGACCGGGCGATCGGCTGGCATCGGGAGTTGACCCACCGGGGACAGATCATCACGGGCAGCTTCTCCACCAGCTGGAGCAGCATCTCGAAGGAGGAGCCCCCCGCGCCTACGATGATCGCCGCGCGCAGTTCGGTGACCTTCACGGAGCGGGATGAAAGGATCCGGGCCACCTCCCTCCGACTCTGGAGATGGGGGGAGAGCCGGCCGGTCGCCTCGCCGAGCCCGCCGACGTACAGGATCCGTTCCAGGCCCTCGGCTTCGGCCGCCTCCACAAAGTTCCGGGCCGCCGTACGGTCACGATCGGCGAAGTCGGCCGCCGCGGGGCCGCCGCCCATCGAGTGCACCAGGTAATAGCCGATCTGCGCGCCCTGAAGCGCCGCCCGGAGCCCACGACCCTCCGCGAGGTCGACGGCCCATGCCCGAACCGCCGGGAACGTCGTCGGTCCGGGACTCTTCGGTCCCCGGGCCAGGGTCCGCACCCGGTGGCCGGCCTGGACCAGCGCGGGCACCAACGCACGACCCACGAAACCGGTGCCCCCGGCGACGGCGATGTCGAGGGGGCCCTGCCTGGCCTCCATCCGTCCGACCACTCCCCGGGCCTCCAAGGGACGGGGAGCGCTCTCTAAACGGTTCCCCCTCGCTTCGGACCCTCCCCTGAGAGGGGCCGCCAACCCTATGCCCTGGCAGGGTTGGTCGGGGCGATGTCCACGCCCGCAGCGGAGCCCCGGGTCCCGGGCCAGCGTCGCCGGTCCGGCGTGGCGGCCGCGACCTTGTTTTGCGACGCATGCGGGGAACGGACCCCGCACCGCATCCTCAGCCTCAAGGGGCCGGTCCGCCGAGATTCGGGGCGGGCGCTCTCGGGGATCGGACGCTGCCAGAGGTGCCGGTGGACCCACCCCTTCGACTCGGTTTCGCCCGCTCGGCGGACGCTGCGGGCGATTGTCTCCGACGGCCCGACCTCCCGTCGCATCGAGCTCGAGCTCCCTCCCGAACGGGAGGTGGGCATGGGCGGCCGGATCCGACTGGGGGCCGACGAGTTCGTCATTCACCGCATCGAGCTTTCGGGCCAGCGCTCGGTGGCCCGCGCGGCGGCCGCGGTGGTGGAGTGCCTCTGGCTCACGGCCGACCGACCGGCCCACGTCCCGGTCTCGATCATCGAGGGACGCCGAACCCGCTCCCTCCGATGGACGCCTCCCGAGGGCACACGGATCGGGGTCGGCGACGACCTCACCTTGGACGGCGCCACCTACCTGGTCTCGGGAATCCGGACCGGGGGACGGACCCTCCGGCGTTTCTCCGGTCCGATCGAGGCCCGGAGCATCGATCGGGTCTACGCCCGCCGGACCTGGAATCCCCCGGCGGGCAGCAGCGACTGGAGGAGTTCGCGAGAGATCCCGAGCTCCCGGGCCAGTTCCCGCTCCCGGTCGTTCCGGGACCGTTCGTCGTCCGGCGCCAGCCGTACCCGGAGGCCGCCGGCCGAACGGAGCGCCTCGGGCGGCGCGGCCACCCACCGGGGCTCCCCCTCGTAGGTCACCACGCCCAGCCCGATCTCGGTGGGCAGGTCGTGGAGCGGGTGCTTCGTCCCCCGGACGACCCAGGCTCCGCGGGCGACGAACTCCCCGGTCTCGGGAGTCTTGGAGACCTGTTCGGCCGTGACCCAGTAGGCCGAGCCGGCGCCGTAGCCGGCCCGCCAGATCTTGGAGTAGCAGACGGCCCACTGGCCGGCCTCTCGGAGCGTGAGGTCGGTCGGCGGCGGGCGCTGGTCGGCCGGCCACTTGACGATGACGCTCGCCGCGCCGTGGACGTCGGCATGGACGTAGCGATCCTTCTCCTTGAGGTAGCGCCTCACCACCAGGTCGTTCGAGGGGGCGTCCCGACCGGCCAGGACCAGCGTGCCTTCCGAGGAGATGAACCACCGGAACCGCTCGAACCAGTGGAGTCGGCGGTGCGCCGGGCCGGCCACGGGGGCGGCCTCGGCGCCGCGCGGCCGCTCGGCGGGCGCCCGCAGCTTGCGCTCGGTCTCCTCCAGGGCGGTCCGGGCGCCCTGGATCTTGAGACGGATCCGCTGCCGCTCCTCGTAGCGCCGGCGGGCGGCCTCGGTCGGATCCGGCGCGTCGCCCAGGTCGAGGCGCCGATCTAGGACCTCGACCTCCCGACGCCTAAGTTCGGGCCGGGCGAGCTGATCCCGGGCGAGCGACTCCGCCACCTCGGCATAATGCGCGTAGATCCAATCGGCCTCCTCCTTGAGCCGCTCGGCGTCCCGGGTCAGGGCCGCCACGGCGTCGAGCTGCTGGTCCCGCTGGGCGGCCAGCCGACGCCGCCGGTCGGTCTCGGCGGCCGCGGCCGCCGTGGGCACCGCCTGGCGGGGCTCGAAGTAGCGATGCGCGGCCTCGGAGAAGGTGGTGATCTCGATCTCCCGCACGCCCACCGTGCGGGCCCAGCGATGGGACCGGAACGGCGTGACGTCCACCGGGCGATCCTCGATCTCGTAGATCCAGCCCCGGGGGCCCCGCTCGACCTCGTCGACCAGCTCGCGAAGGCTCCGCGCCACGCCGGTCGCGACGTCGGCCGCCGACTCCGGCGCCGGCGAGTCCCCCGGGAGCCCGAGCCGTGCGAGGACCTCCTCCGCGACCGGCCCCCCCAGTCCGGCGCGCGCGGCGAGGGTGCTGATCCGATCGACCCGGCTCTCGGCGAGCAGCCGTTCGATCGCGTCCGGGTCGACCGAGAACGGATCCCGCCGCGACGGCGGGGGCTCGTAGGTCGCCCCCATCTGAAGGGTCCGGGAAGCGTAGCGTCGGCTGTGCAGCACGAACCGGATCGTGCCGCCGCGCACGGCCAGCAGATTCCCGGTTCCGAACAGCTCGGCGGAGACCAGCCAGGGTGCCTCGGGGTCGTCACCCCGCTTGAGTTCGAGTTCGAGCACCCGGTCGCCCGGTCGGGAGTACGCCGACACCAGTTGGGCGCTCCCGAGCAGACGGCGCAGCTCCCGGGCGACCGGTCCGAGGCTCTCGGCATGCTCGCGCGGACCGGGCAGAAGGGCTGCGTACACCCCGGGGACGATCAGCAGCTCGCGGCGGCCCTCCTTCGGGGAGCGCATCGCGAGCGCGACCCCGGAAGCCCCGGCGTCGAAGACCCGATCCAGCCAGGCCGGAGCGACGGCGGAGAGCTCCCGGCCCACCGCGCGGGTGTCGAGCGAGGTGAACCGGTCCTTCGGCTCCGACAGCTTGCCCACGCTCATCCGACGGCCCGGCGATCCACGCGGCCGGCACCGCTTAAGCCTTGCCGGGTTTGGCGCCGTCATGGCCCTCGAGGGAGACGAAACCGGGGCGTGGCGCGAGCGGGCCCGTCGGTGGGCCGAGCAGGAGCTCGCCCCGATCGCGGAGGAGATGGACCGAAGCGACCGGCCGCCCTCCGACCTGACGCGTCGGCTCGCGTCGGGGGGGTTCCTCGGGCTCGGCCAACCCCGGGCGTGGGGCGGGGGCGGCGAATCGACCCGCACCGTCGCGGCGGTGCTCGAAGAGCTGGCCCGGGTGAGTTCGGTGGCGGCGGTCGACGTGGCGGTGCACCTCTCGGTGGCCGCGGCGCCGATCGCCCGGTGGGGCACGGAGGAGCAGCGGGAGCAGTTCCTCCGGCCGCTCCTCGAGGGGCGAGCGCTCGGCGCGTTCGCCCTGACCGAGCCGGAGGCCGGATCGAACGCCGCCGGACTGCGCTGCCGCTACCGATGGGACGGCGACACCGCCGTCGTCGACGGCGTGAAGACGTTCATCACCAACGGTGGGGTCGCCGACCTGGTCGTCCTCTTCGCCACGCGGAACCCGACCGAGGGTCGGGGCGGCATCACGGCGTTCCTCCTCCCGAAGGGGACGTTGGGGCTGCGGGCCAGCAAGAGCTTCGCCAAGCTGGGGCTTCGGGGATCACCGACCTTCGAGCTGACGTTGGAGGAGGTCCGGCTGCCGAGGTCCCAGCAACTCGGGGCCGAGGGCCAGGGACTGGCGATTGCATTGGAGGCGCTCCTGGGGGGTCGGGTGGGCATCGCCGCCTGCGCCCTGGGGGTCGCCCGGGCCGGCTTCGAGGAGCTCCAAGCCGCCGCGCGGGAGGTGCCGGCGGACTGGAAGGGGCCGCTGCTCGCCCGGAGCTTCGTCGAGCTGGAGGCCGCCGCCGCCCTGGTCGAGCGGGCCGCGGCCGCGCGCGACCGGGGCGAGCCGTCCCGGCGGCTCGCATCGGCGGCGAAGCTGTTCGCGTCGCAGGCCGCCGTCGTGATTGCCGGCCGGGCGGTGGAGGCCTGGGAGTCCCCCGCCGGCTCCCGCGCGGCCCGGGCCGAGCGGATCTACCGGGATGCCCGGGTCTACCCGATCGTGGAAGGGACGAGCGAGATCCAGGAGATGATCCTCGGCCGTGAGCTGCTCCGCCCCGAACCGGCCCCGGCGAAGGTTCGGGCGGCGGGGGATAAATAGCCCGGGCCGATTTGGGGGCGATGCCGTCCAGCGACCGATCGACGGGGCGCCGGACCGGCTTCCTCGGACTCTACACGCTCTCGCTGCTCCAGCGGGAGCCGCTCTGCGGCGCCCAGATCTCGAAACGGATCCGGGAGCGGACGAAAGGGGCTTGGTCGGTCAGCCCGGGCGCCATGTACCCGGTGCTTCAGGATTTGCTCCACGAGGGCTACTGCGAGCGGCACCGGCGCGGCCGGGAGTGGGTCTACGCCCTGACGCCCCTCGGCCACCGGAGGCTCCGGCTCTCCCGCCGCCGTTCGGACAAGTGGCGGGAACGGTTCCAGAACATCGGTCCGCTCCTGCTCGACATGCAGCCGCCCGAGGCCCGCGCACGGTTCGTCCGGGACCGCGCCGAGCAGATCGTCGGCTGGGCGCTCGAGACCCTCGACCAGGATGAACTCTGGCCCGACCCGGCCGAACGGCAACGCACCCGACGCGCCTTGGCGACGGTCCTCCTCCGGAGGGCCCGGGAACTTCGGTCGCCCCGGGGTCGGGCGGCCCGGCCCCGGTAGGCCCCCGCGCGGCGCTTTGTACTCTCGAGGGGTTCGCGGCCCGTGACCGCCTCCCGATTCGTCCCGGCCCCGCCCGCCCCGCCGCCCGACCCCTCGGCCCGGGTCGAGCTCGCGGAGATCGGCTTGGCACCGGAAGTTGAGGCGGCCGTCCGGGCCCACGGGATCACGTCGCTCTATCCCCCCCAGGCCGAGGCCCTCAAGGTGGCTCTCCAGGGGCGGAGCGTGCTGCTCGCCTGCCCAACGGCGAGCGGGAAATCCCTCGTCGCCTACCTGACCTTGATCCGGGCGGCCCGGGCCGGCCGGACCGGCCTCTACCTGGTGCCCCTGCGGGCCCTGGCCCACGAGAAGGGCGAGGAGCTGCGGCAGTTCGAGAGCCTCGGGTTCCGGGTGGCGGTATCGGTCGGGGACTACGACCTCTCGAACGAGCAGCTCGGGAAGGCGGACCTGCTCGTGGCCACCAGCGAAAAGGCCGATGCGCTCCTCCGCAAGGGGCATCCGTGGCTCGACCGACTCTCGGTCGTCGTGGCGGACGAGATCCACCTCATGCGGGACCCGGACCGGGGACCGACCCTCGAGGTGTCGCTGACCCGGCTGCGCCGCCTCCATCCGGCGCTCCAGGTGGTCGCCCTCTCGGCAACGGTCGGCAATTCGGCCGAGGTCGCCCGATGGCTCGGTGCGGACCATATCGCCAGCGACTTCCGCCCGGTCGTGCTGCGTCGGGGGGTCTACTGCGACGGCCGAATCACCTACGAGGACGGCCGCGATCGGGAGGTGCCCGCCCGCCGCGACCCGATCGCCGCCCTGGTCGAGGAGGTCATCGACGAGGGAGGCCAGGCCCTGGTGTTCGTCAACAGCCGCAAGGCCAGCGAATCGGTGGCGAACGCGCTCGCGCCGGTCGTCGCCCGGAAGCTGGATGCGGCGGGCCGGGCGCAGGCCCGGGCGGCCGCCGATGAGCTGGTCACGAACTCGGAGGAGACGACCGAAGGGATCCGGCGGCTCGCGGGGCTCCTCCCGAACGGCGTCGCCTTCCACAACGCCTCGCTGGCGCACGATGAGCGATCCGTCATCGAGCGGGCGTTCAAGACCCGGGCACTGAAGGCGCTCGTCGCGACCCCGACCCTGGCCGCCGGCATCAACCTGCCGGCCCGCCGGGTCGTGGTCCGCGACACCACCCGCTACAACGATGCGCTGGGGATGCAGGCGCCGATCCCGGCGATGGAGATCCAGCAGATGCTCGGCCGCGCGGGGCGCCCCCGGTTCGACCGGGTGGGCGAGGCGTTGCTCGTGGCCCGTCGCCCCGAGGACCAGGAAGCGCTCATCGATGCCTACCTCCGCTCCCCGCCGGAGGATGTCGAGAGTCGGCTCGCGGCGGAGCCGGCCCTGAGGATGCACCTCCTCGCGCTGGTGGCGAGCGGCGCGGTCCGTTCGGACGCGGAGCTCGAAGCGTTCTTCCGTGGCACCTTCTACGGCCAGACCCTCTCGCTCCGGGAGCTGGCCGAGGTGGTCGGCCAGGTCCGGACGTACCTCACGGAGCAGGAGTTCCTTGCCCGGGGGCCGGGCCTCACCGCCACCCCTTTCGGCGATCTCACGAGCGAACTCTACCTCGACCCCGTCACGGCCACCGTCCTCCGATCGGCGCTCGAGAAGGCGCCGCTCGGGGGATCGGAGTTCCCGCTGCTCGCCGCCATCGCCGCGACCCCCGATCTGCCCCCGCTCTTCCTGAGGCGAGGGGAGGAGCCGGAGCTGCTGGAGCGGATGACCCAGAACCTGGAGGAGCTCTTGGTCCGCCCCGAGGAGCCTCCCCTCGATCTCGACCTCGAAATGTTCCTCGCGACGCTCAAGACGGCCGAACTCCTCGAGGCCTGGATCGACGAGACCCCGATCGTCCAGCTCACCGAACGGTTCGGCATCGGCGCCGGGGATCTCCGGGCCAAGGTCGAGGACGCCAACTGGCTGCTCTTCGGCGCCGGACGGCTCGCCCAACGGTTCCAACGCCGCCTCGCGAACCGGCTCGATGACCTGGCGCTCCGGATGCAGTACGGGGTTCGGGCCGAACTCCTCGACCTCGTCCGCCTGAAGGGCGTCGGGCGGGTCCGGGCCCGGGCCCTCCTTCGGGCCGGCTTCGCCGACCGGGAAGCCCTCCGCGCGGCCCCCTGGGAACCGGTCGAGGCCGCGCTGGGTTCCCGCGCGCTCGCGGAGATGGTGCTCCGGCAGGTCCGGCCGAAGGAGACCCTCGTCCCGCCGGCTCCGCCGCGCCCTACGCCAACGCCCCCGCGGAGCCGACGAGCCCGTCGGCTGGACGAATTTCCCGGCCCGGCCGAGCCGTAATCCACTCCTCGACCGGCCGGCGGGCCACGAGCCGGGTCCGGCTCCCGCCGACCCCGCCGCATCGGACCTCGCGGCGAAGCCATCCCCGCCGTTCGAGATCGACCATCCGGCGCCAGAAGGTGGTGGTGGCCAGCGGGGGCCGGCCGGTCCGCTCGGCCCAGAGGACCTCCCAACGATGCAGCTCTCCGACGTCGCAGCTGCCGGTCGAGAGCGCGGCAACGAGCGCTCGGCGGAGGTGCGGTTCGAGGGAGGCCGTGCCGCCTGACGCTCGAGGCTGGTCCGGCCCTCCGACCAACTCCCGCACCCCGTATTCTTGGCGCAGCAGATCGATCGCCCGCCGGGCGCCCCCGCCGTCCCGCGCGCTCTGGCGGGCGATCTCGGCCGCCCGGGCGAGATCGGCGGGTCGGTCGGTCGCCCGGACCATCCGATCCGCCACGACCTCGCGCAATCGCTCCTCCGGATACGGGTCGAGACGGATGGGCCGGCACCGGGCCCAGCGGCCGACGCCCTCGCCGGCGAGGAGACGGAGGCCCTCCGGGGCCCCCGCGAGGATCGTATAGAAGGGCGGCAGCCCCGGATCGCCTTCGGGAAGGAACCGTTCCGGTTCCGCCAGGGCCCGGATCAACCGGAGCATCTCCGGCCCCGCCAACCGGAGGTCGTCCAGGACGGTCACGGTCGGACGCCCGTCCCGCCGGACCCGGCGAAGGAAGCCCGCCAAAAGTTCGCCCCAGGGAAACCCGCGCCCATCCAGTCCGGCGTCGTACGAACGCACCAGCGCGCTCGCGATCCCGTGGGGGCTGCGGTAGAGCCGGGTGGGAACGTGGGCGATCCGGATCCCCCCGTCCGGGGATCGGGCGCGGCACCGATCGGCCAGGCGACGGGCGGCCCATCGGGCCACCACCGAACTCCCCGATCCCGGCGGCCCGACGACGACGGCCAGACCGGGGCGGGACGGCCCTTCCCGACTCGATTCCGCCTCGGCAACGGTCGCATCGATCTCTCGGGCCCGCCCGATGGCCACGGGCGGAATCCACTGCTCCAACAGCGCTTCGGGGTGCACCACGGTCGTCATCAGACACCCTAAAGGCTTACAAGTATAAGAAAGCTTAGTCAACTTAGAATACAGTTTCGGGGCATCCGGTCCCGAGACGGGCGAGCCTTCGTTGCCCGGGTTGCCGGCCCCGGCGAGCCGTACGATCGCGGGACCCATCCGGCCCGGCGACCGGGGCCGGACACCGACGCAAATGCTTTGGCTCAAGGGCCGTAGCCGTAGGCATCATGGCGACCCGCATCACCCTGATTCCCGGCGACGGCATCGGACCCGAAGTCACCTCGGCCGCGCGGTTGGTGGCGGAGGCGACCGGCGTGTCGTTCGAGTGGGAGGTCGTGGAGGCGGGGGCCAAGGCCATCGCATCGAGCGGGACGCCCCTCCCCCCCGAGGTTCTGGACTCGATCCGAAAGAACCGGCTGGCCCTCAAGGGCCCCATCACGACGCCGATCGGGAGCGGCTTCCGGTCGGTCAACGTCGCGATCCGCCAGGAACTCGACCTGTTTGCGTCGGTCCGACCCGCCCGGGCGATCGCCGGTGAGGGGACCCGGTTTCCCGAGACCGACCTCATCGTGGTCCGGGAGGCCACCGAGGGGCTCTACTCCGGCGTGGAGCACTGGGTGGACCGGGATCATACGGCGGCCGAGACCGTCAACATCGTCACCCGGAAGGCCTCCGACCGGATCATCCGGTTCGCCTTCGAGTGGGCCCGGCGGGAGCACCGGCGCCGCGTGACGGCCGTCCACAAAGCCAACATCATGAAGACCACCGGCGGCCTCTTCCAGACCGCCTTCCGCGCCCTCGCGGCGCAGTACCCCCAGATGGCCTCGGACGAGCGGCTGATCGACAACATGTGCATGCAGCTCGCGAAGAAGCCGGGCGAGTACGACCTATTGGTCACGACCAACCTCTTTGGCGACGTCCTCTCCGACCTCTGCGCGGGGCTTGCCGGCGGCTTGGGCGTCGCGCCGGGCGCCCTGTACGGGGAGCAGATCGCGGTCTTCGAGCCGGTGCACGGGTCGGCCCCCAAGTATGCCGGCCAGGACCGGGCCGATCCGGTCGCCGAGATCCTGTGTGTCGAACTGCTGCTCCGCCACCTCGGAAAGACCGAAGCGGCGGACCGGGTGTTCCGGGCCGTCTGGGAGACGATTGCCGAGAAGAAGGTCGTCACCTACGACCTGGCGCTTCCGGGCTACACCCAGCGGCCGGTACCGCCCTCCAGCTGTTCCGCCATGGCCCGGGAAATCGCCCGGAAGGTTCCGCTGGTCGATCTCGACCGGCCCCTCCCTCGACCGGTCGCCGCGGACGGTTCGGTCGGGATGGACCGCAACCTCATGGAGTGAGGCCGACCGGCTGTCCGAACCGAAGTCCAAGAGGTGCCTCGCGTCTCTTGGCTGCCAGCCCGGCGCCGGTACCCGATAACTCAGTCGAGATCGGTTCGGTGGGACACGGACGACCACCCGAGCGCGGCCATGCCCTTGCAGTGCAACGACGCGTGTCCGCTTCCCGGTGCTGAGGAGGAGCGAGGGCAGCCGGAGATGCGAGAGCGAACGGAGGAAATCCGAAAAATTAAAGACGGTGACGCCCCTCAGCGTGGCATGCGTTATTCCCGTACGGCCCACAGACCCAACAAATTCATTCCTGCTTCGGGCCCTCCCTGGCCGACCCTCGTGACCCTGGCTGTCGCCCTCGTCCTAGCGTCCCTTACCTTGGGCTGGGCGCCGGCGGCCCCCGCTCCGCAACTTCAAAGGGGGGGGAGTGGGATCGCCAGTAGCGGAATCGGTCCCCAGTGGACCCCGATACCGATCCCCGCCAACTTTCCGGCCGTGGTGAGCCCCTCCATGACCTATCAGGGCTTCAACGGTACCTCGCCCGGACCGTACGTCTTCTTTGGTGGATATGACCCGGCGACTCACCTCCTGAGCAATTCAACCTGGCTGGTCAACACGTCAGGGGCCATTCCCGTCTGCCCCTCCGGCGGATGCGGGGCTCCGTCTCCCCGCTGGGGAGCGATCCTCTTCTACCTGGACTCGGGAGTCTCGATCCTGTACGGCGGATGCGGAGCCGCACCGAAAGTCGGGGCGAACGGGCAGTTGATCTGCGCTCAACTGGACTCGGACCTCTGGGTGTTCGAATACAACTACAGCGTTCCATCGGCATCGGTCTGGGTGAAGGAGAGCTGTGCGGGGGTGACCCATCCCACTTCAGCGCTGGCGCAGGGCGTAGGGGAGGCAATCTCAATCAACTTGGGGATGATGGCCGGAGGGGAGACGGCGAACGGCTCGGCCAGTTCGCAGAGCTGGGAGGTCAGCAACTTCACACCATCCGCAGGGTGCACGCCCTATCACCTGGTCTGGACTCTAATCAGCTCAATGCCCAATCCCGAAATTGGGGGAACCATAGTGGGTCCACTTCAGAGTCCCGGCAGCAGTAGCATTAATGACACCGAGTTTGGAGGGGCAGACCGGATAGGCAATGCCCCAAATGCCCAGGGCAATCTCCTCGAGGTCAATGTCGGAATGTGTCCGGGGCCGCTCTGCTCCTCCGCTTCGGTATGGAGTCCATTGAGCGCAGGTAGTTCGAACCCGCCGACCTTCGAGGGCGCGGCCCTGACAAGTATTTCGCAGTACTACTACCTTTTCGGCGGAACGCAAGGACTTTCACCTTCCGGCACTACGTATATGGGTCGGATTTCCGGCTCGTCCCCGGGAGGTCTGGCTTTCATATGGTCGGTCGACCCCAACCTAGTCCAAGCTCCCACGGCCCGAGCCTACGCCGGGTACGCGACAGGGTGGAATCGTCTGGGCCAACCCGAGATGATCGTGTGTAGTGGGATGGCTACGGGTTCCCCCCTCACCGCCGGATCTGGCTGCTGGTGGTTCGGATGACGATGATTGACAAACCGTGATCAATACCATGGGACCGGCGCAGGATCTGCACAACTCCGCTCGGGATCCGCAGACGTGGAACTTCAGGTCGGCCGTGCTCGTCGCTGTGTTGCTGGTGGGGCTAGTCATGGGGTCCTCAGTCGCCCCTATCGACCTAAGGGCCAGCCCCACCGCCTTCCGATTGAGTGGGTACGCACCGCGGTTGGGTAGCAACGGAGGGGCCGCAAGCCCGGGTGTGGGTACGGCCCCGAACTACGAGGGACTCTATTCGGTCGCAAAGACTCTGGCACTGGACAACAACACAGTCTACCCCGGACGGCAGCCCGTGGCCATGGACCCCGCCGATCCCCAAGAGGTTGCCTACGATCCGGCCACCAATAGCGCCTACGTGCTCCAACTCCCTAGCTTAGGCGCGTTCACGCGGGGTGGGCTGAGCGTAATCAACCTGACCCTGGGTCGTACCATCACCTCGATACATCTGCCGGGGGCCCCCGTGGCGATCGTCTATGACCCGGCCGACCAGACGATTGTGATTGCGAGTCAAGTGGACCCGTTGCTGATCGTCGTGAACACCTCGAGCAACCAGATCCAAACGGAGATTGCCACGGCCTCGCCTCCGGCCAGTCTTGCGTATATCCCGAGCTTCGACGAACTCGTCGTGGGAAGCGGGAACCTGGTCGAAGGAGAGAACTACTCCGCCGGCGCCCTTACGGTGTACAATGCCACGACCCTGCTCCCTGTCGTATCCGTGCCTACGGTCTACCCGGCGACCTCCGAACTCTGGGTACCTCCGGGAACTTCGAACTACACTGGGCTACTGTATGTCCTGGAGACGCCCGGTGAAGGTGGGTCGAGCATTTCAGGGACATCCCTGGTTGGCGTATTTTCCCCCTCCAACGAGAGTTTCACGGCGACCCTGTCGATGCCCCCCCCGCCCTATCTGGACACCCCGGCGGGCAATCTGACCTGCGGCAACCCTGCGAAGGGATATGTTATCAGCGCCTCGCTTCCGCCCCCGATCTTTCCCTCGGGTGCCTTGGGGCTCGATCCCGTGCGCAGCCTCCTTTACGTTGCGCCGGTGTCGCCCCAACCTTGCTTGTCCATCTTCGACCATGACCTGAACCAATTGGTGGCTGTCTCACTCGCCAACCTCTCCCACATCTGGACCGTGGCCACGACCAGTACGGGCAATTGGAACCAGCCGAACTCGGCCTCGGCCCTGTTCATGGGGTTGATTCCATCGATTCAGTTTGATCCGGGGATTAACCAGACCCTCTTTGCGGCCACCGGAAATGAGAGCCTCAACAATGGCGCGGGGTACCTTTTCGAGTGGAATCTCAACGCTTCGAACGCGTCGAGCCTCCGCTCGACCCACACCTGGCAAACCATTCCCGGCGGGGTGGGGGCACTCCTCTCCGGACCCCCCGGTCAGCTGCTGCTGACCAATCCGGTCCAAGACACCCTGGAGGTCCTCAACAGCACGACATCGGCGACCCAGGCCTCGATCTCGATCGGAACGACACCGCTGGGAGCGGTCTTCGATCCGGTGAGCGGCTCCGTCTATGTCTGTGAGGAATACCAGGACGCGGTGGCAGTGATCGATCCCGTGACCTTGACGATCGTTGGGACCATCCCGGTGGGAGGCGGCCCGGTGGCGATCGCGGTCGATCCCGTCACGGGCGAACTCGCGGTGGCCAACTCGTTCACGGGGAACCTCTCCATCATCTCGGCCACGACCGATCGGGTGATCGCCACGGTGGCTACGGGGGGTGCCCCGATCGGGGTGACCTACGATCCCTGGGGCACGACATGGCTGGTGACGAATAACAGGGCCCCGTATCTTTCGGTGATCGCGGCGGAGGGGTTGCGGTTGTCGGCCCGGGTGATGCTGCCCGGCGGGGGTCCGTCGTATGCGGCCGTGGTGGACGAGGCGACCCGGCAGATCTACGTGAGTCAGTTGACCGAGTCGAACGTGACGGTGTTGAACGCGACCACGTACCGGCTGGAGGGGGTGATCGGAGTCGGACGGGGACCGATGTTGGAAGCGGTCGTCCCGAACCAGGGGGAGGTGGTGGTCTCGTCCGTGGACAGCGGTATCCTGTCGGTGATCAACGCCAGTCGGATGAAGGTGGAGCAGAACCTGACGTTTGCCTATCCCCCGACGGGGATGCTGGACGACCCGGTCACGGGGCTGCTTCTGATCACGGAGCCGGAGATCAACGTGCTGGGGGTGCTGGACCCCGGCCGGAACTTCGCCCAGTTTCCGACGTTGGGAGTCGGAGCGAGCCCGTGGGGCCTCGCGCTGGTTCCGAGCACGGGCACGGTGGAGGTGACGAATAGCGCGGCAGGGACGGTGATGGAGGCGGTGCCGTACGGACTCACGGTGACGGTGACGGAAACCGGCCTTCCCGCGCACACCCCTTGGTGGATCAATGTCAGCAGCATCGGGAGTTGGGAGACCGCGACATCGACCTTGAGCTTCGAACTGGTGAACGGAACATACGGCTATACGGTCGGGACCACCGATCGGGCGAGGCATAGTGGGGGAGGATTTTTCGTTCTCGCCGGCGCCTCGATCCAGGTGTCGGTAGTCTTCGTACCGTATCTGAGCGAGGTGACGTGGGTGGAGTCGGGGCTTCCCGGAGGACTGCATTGGTGGGTGACGATCAACGGCACGATGGAGGGGAACGGAACGACCGGCCGGTCGATCTCCCTGGAGTTGGGGAACGGGACCTATGCCTATGGGGTGGGGACGGACGATAGTCGGTGGGCGGCGAGCGGGGGAGGGCTGGAGGTCAACGGGAGCTCAGAGACGATCTTCGTACGATTCCAGTCGGTACAGTATGGGTGGGTCGTGACGGAGACCGGGCTACCGAAGGGGACGGCGTGGGCGGTCGAGTTGGAGGGGCGATCGTATCCCGGGGTCGGCAACGCAGTGACGCTCAACTTGACGAACGGCAGCTATCGATATGCCCTCGTCTCCGGGAATCTGAGCTACCACGGGAGGGGGGGGACGATCGTGGTAGCGGGGCGGAGCGGGAGCGTGGAGGTGATCTTCGCCCCCACGCTGTATCGGGTGGAGTTCGAGGAGAGCGGTCTCGCGAACGGGACCCCCTGGACGGTCACGATCGCCGGACAGAGGGAGGTGAGCCGAAACGGGACGATCGAGGTGTGGCTGGGGAACGGGAGCTACGGGTACACGGTCGGCGACACCGCGGGCTTGGCGGCGTTGCCGTCGTCAGGCCAGTTGGTGGTCTCGGGCGGCGATATCCCCACCGTGGTGGTCTCGTTCGTGGCGAGCGGGGGTGTGGCGTGGTATCTTTGGGCGGCCGGGGGAGGCGGAGTCGCACTGACGGGCCTCGCGCTCGCCGTCTTCGTCCATCGCCGCCACGGGCTCCCCCGTCGGGTCCGGTAGAGCATACGGATCAGCTACCGGCCGGATCGGGGTCCGCCCAAGATGGGCCGACTTTGAATCCGCAACCCCAGGTAGGGTCAGGCTGGGCCGGGGGCCCGGATCACTCGAGTAGATCCTCGAGCTCACCCGCGACCAGGGAGAGCAGCTGGTCGAGGGCCCGGTGCTTCAACTCGGTGATCTGCCCCGCGTCCGTTTCGATCCGGGCAAAGAAATCGTCGCCGTCCCGGAGGAACGCGAGGGACAGGACATGCCGCCGGGACTCGGCCCCGAACGGCAGCGGGCCGGGCGCCGTTTCCCCACCGGAGGGGCGGGCCGCCGCGGGAGTCGAAGGACCGGAAGGCGGGCGGCGCGCCGACGGCTTCGACGCCTCCGGCTTCTTCACCGGCTTCAACGGCCGGGGGGGCCGAGAGCCCCGCACGGTCGATCGCTTGGCCGGGGAGGCGACCCGCTTGGCGGGCGCAGAACGGGACCGGGACCGAGCCGATCCGGCCGCTCGATGGGAGCGAGAGCTGCTTGGCATCCCGGGGCACCCCGACGCGGGGCCCACCAAGGCCCCCTATTTATGAGTATGGTCGCGGCTCTGAGCCGGCGACCCCCCGGCTCCCTATAGGGGCCCACGCGTACCCGGGCCGTGGCCCCCTCGGACGGTTCGATCGCCGCTCAGTCCCTGCCCCGCAGGGCTCCGATGCGTCCCGAGATCCTCCTCTGGCTCGGGGCGCTCATCGCCCTGCTGGTCTTCCTGGCCCTCGAGCCGCTCGGGCAGTTCGCCCTGTTCGGATCCGACACCGGCGAGTACTACCGGCTCACGGCCACCCTCGTGACCACCGGTCACATCCCCCGGGGAATCCACTACCTCGGATGGGGCACCGCCTATCCGGACTTCCCCGGAATCTTCCTTCTCACGGGCGCCGGGGCCGGGGCGCTCGGCCTTTCGACCTTCACGGCCCTGACGGTCCTGTTGCCCGTCGTCGTGACCCTGAGCGTGCTCCCGCTCTTCCTGCTGTTCCGCCGGATCTATCCGCACGACACGGTCGCGCTTCTCGGCGCCGCCTTCGCTTCGGTCGCCATGCCCCGCATGTTCTCCCTGGCGCATCCGGCTCCCCTCGCGCTCGGGGATTTTCTCTGCGTGGCCGCGCTGTGGATGTTTGTCGAAGGGCGACGCGACCTTCGATGGTACCTTCCGCTCGGCCTCACCTCGGCCGCGCTCATCGTGACCCACCACCTGTCGACCTACTTCTTCGTCATCAGCGCGCTCCTCGGACTCCTCCTGCTCGAACTCTGGCGTCCCCGCCTGTGGAGCCGCCGATTCCCGACCCGGGAGTTCGCCTTCCTGGGCGCCTTGGTGACCGGCACCTTCGTCTACTGGTTCTTTGCGGCCAAGTCGTTCGTCAATCTCGTCATCGTCCCGGGCCTCGGCAACCTTCCCGGGACCAGCTTTGCCGCGCTCGAATCCCTGGCCCTCCTGACGCTCCTCGCGGCGGCGGCCCTCCTCCGGTACCGCCGGGGCCGTCGCCCGCTCCACCGGTGGGTCCGGCTGCCGTCCGACCGGAGCCTCGTGCGGGATCTCGTGATCATCGCGGTCGTGGTCTTCGGGGCCGTCTCCCTGCTGCTCCTGGTCCCGCTCCCCGGAACGACCCAGATGACGAACCCCGCCACCATCCTCTGGTTCACCCCTCTCCTCGGGCTCGGACTGCTCGCCGCCGGGAGCCGTCGGACGCCGACCCTTGCCCGGCTGGGACCGTTCACCCTCACCTGGCTCGGGGCCCTCGGGATCTCGGCGCTCGCCACGCTCGTGGCGGGGGGGCTGGCCCCGCAGATTTCGGGCTTCATCAATGCGATCCCGCCTTCGCGCCATGTCGAATACCTCCTGATCCCGGTGGGCCTCCTGGTCGCCATCGGCGCCGGGCGGCTCGTGGCCCGGGCCGGGGATCGGGCCGGCCGCCGGGCGATGGTGGCGGCGAGCGTCGGCCTCGTGGTCCTGATCGCCGCCAATGCGGCGATCGTCTACCCGCCCCAAGCCGACTTTGGCGGGTTCCAGGAGGGTTTGACCCATGGGGACGCGACGCTGTGGATGTGGGTCGGCCTCGGCGCCCCGCCCACCTGGGTGGTCGCCACCGACCACCGGCTGAGTTCGATGATCTTCGGATTCGACGGGAACCCGGCCACGTGGGACTCGACCCCGGCCCTCTTCAACGGCGCCAACTGGACGGCGGCCCTGAGTGAACTCCGCGCGTCGGATGCCCCCCATACGCTTCGGCCGATCGACCTCGTCGCGGTGGATTCGGTCATGTACACGGGAGTGGCGCTGAACCCGTCGGCGATCGCCCAGCCGCTCAGCACGGCGGCCCAGCACTGGTTCACGCAGCTGCCGTTCGTTCCGCTCTACCGCAACGGGCTCGAGGTGGTCTACCTCGTGGTGCTCTCGTCCGCCCCCTCCGCGTAGGGGACCCGGCGACCATCGGGAAGCCAGAGTTCGATCTGGGCCCGGCGCCGGCGGGCCGCATCGACGAGGATCCGGCGGGCCCACGCCAGCTTCGCGAGCTTGCGGGTCCGCTGGGGGGGGTCGGCCTCGTCGACCCGAGCGAAGTCGAATCCCCAAAGGAGGATCCGCGCCGCGCCGACGTGTTCGGCCAGAAGGACGGCCCGGTCCCCGTCGGTAAACCCCCCGACGTTGAGGAGCCGGGGCCGGGGCGGCCCGGCCCAGGATCCGATCAAACGACCCGGAAACTGGTCGGCCCACTCCTCGATGGCCGGTCGGTTGTCCCCGTGGGCGTGGAGGACGACCCAGCTGCCCCGCCGGTTGGCATTGACCTCCGAGGCCACCGGTCCGTCCAGGTCGGTGACCACGATGGACGGGATCAAGGAGGCGGCCAGGCATCGCTCGGTCGCCCCGTCGGCGGCGATCAGCAGCGGGGCCGACGCGTCGGCGGGAAGCCGCCAAAGGGGCGGCGCCCCGGCTCCGGGAGCGAGCCCGCAGACCACGACGGTCCGGCCGGCGAGGAGGCCCCGTAGGGGGTCCAACGGTTCGGCCGTCAACCGTGCGCCCGCCCGGGCCTCCAGCTCGTCCGCCGACGCCCTCTCCCGTTCGAACGGGAAGCCGAACTCCCGGCAGATGCGGTCGTACATCGGGGCCCAGTCGCGGTACTCCACAGGCGTTCCGTCGGGACGGAACGGAAATAACGATTTATAAGAGGGCCTCTGCTCTCCCTCCCTAAGGTACACCGCAGATGCGGCCGCTCGCTCAGGAAATCATCGCCCGGCTGCCGCCGGAGACCACGGGCCGGGCCCGGCCGATTCCCGTGTCGAGCGACGACGCCGAACTCGAAGCGGTCCTCGCGACCCTCAAGACGAACATCAAGGTTGTGGGGTGCGGGGGCGGCGGCTCCAACACCATCAACCGGATCAGCGAAGAAGGGCTCTCCGGGGCCGAGATGGTCGCCTGCAACACCGACGCCCAGCACCTCCTCACGGTCCACGCCAATCGCAAGATCCTTCTCGGCCGGCGGCTCACCCGTGGGCTCGGAGCGGGAGCCCTCCCCGAGATCGGGGAGAAGGCGGCCAAGGAGGCGGAGGAGGAGCTCCGCGAGGTCCTCAAGAACTCCGACATGGTCTTCATCACCCTGGGGCTGGGCGGCGGAACGGGGACCGGATCGGCCCCGGTGGTCGCCGAGGCCGCCCGCGAAGCCAACCCCGGGGGGCCGCTTACGATCGCGGTCTGCACCCTGCCCTTCACCTCCGAGGGCGCGGTCCGCCAGGAGAACGCCCTTCGGGGCCTCGAGCGGTTGACGGCCGCGGTCGATACGGTCATCACCATCCCTAACGACCGGCTCCTGGAGCTGGTCCCGCGCCTTCCGATCCAGACCGCCTTCAAGGTCGCCGACTCGGTCCTGGCCCGCTCGATCCGGGGCATCACCGAGATCATCACCCGGCCCGGCCTCGTCAACCTTGACTTCAACGACCTCCGGACGATCCTGAAGGGGGGCGGGGTGGCGTTGATCGGCATCGGCGAGTCGGAGAGCGACAACCGGGCCGAGGATGCCGTCAACGAGGCGATCCACTCCCCGCTCCTCAAGGTCGACATCGCCGGGGCGACGGGGGCCCTCATCAACGTCACCGGAGGCCCCGACATGACGGTCAGCGAAGCCCAGCGGGCGAGCGAGGTGGTCCAGAAGGCGATCAGCCCGAACGCGCGCATCATCTGGGGGGCGGCGATCGACCCGACGATGCGGAGCACGATCCGGGTCATGATCGTGGTCACCGGGGTTAAGTCTTCCCAGATTCTGGGTCCGGCGGCTCCGGCCGCCCGCTCCGACGAGCGGATCGACCGGGTGCGGTGAGGTTCGAAGATGGCATTCCTGGACCGGGCACGCAAAGTGCAGGACGAGTTCGACGGACGGCTCCGGACGGTCGGCCACGGCCGGTACGGACGGATCCTCCGCATGGCCCGCCGACCGACCCAGAAGGAGTACATCCGGGTCCTCGAGGTCACCTGGATCGGGGCGCTGCTGATCGGGAGCGTCGGGTTCGTGATCTACATCTTCTTCACCCAATCGGGACCCTGGATCTGGCAGAACCTGATCCAAAACCTGTAAGGGACCGAGGACGGCGAAGGAACTGAGCATGAACGAAACTCCCCCTGACGAAGGTATTGGCCTGCTCTCCGGTGAGCCTCCGGCGGCCCCGCCCAGCCGGGCCACCGGGCTCGGCACGAGTGCACCGACCCCCACGGCCCCCAGCCCCCCGCCGTCGCCAACGGCCCCCTCCGCCTCGACCCTCTCCCTCAAGGCCGCCGACGACACGTCGCGGCAGGTGACCGCGGGGACGGTGACCACGCTCTCGGTCGTGCTGACCAACGGGAGCGCCGCCGACCAGACGGTGACGCTCACCGCCGAGATCGCCTACACCTCGACCTACCCGGGCGAAGGCGCGGAGTGGCCGGTCTCGTGGATCCCCCCGGGGAAGCGAGCCTGGGCCGAGATGGTGGTCCGCAAGCAACAGTCCACCTTCCCGCTGCCGGGCGGCTCCTCGTTCCCCCTCTCGTTCGAGATCACCGCCCCGGTCGGGGTCCGCTATGGGGACCGGGTCGAGGTCCGGCTGACGGCCCAGCCCTCGGAGGGCGGTCCCTCGGCCAAGCTCACCCTCGCCTGCATCGCCCGCCAGGCGGTCCTGGCGATCAAGACCTCCCGGGGCTACGAGCGGGAGGTGGCCGACACCTTGGCGGCCCGAGCGGAGGAGAAGCCCGATGTGGTGTTCTCCCTGCTGGTCCCATCGGCCCTCCGGGGGTACGTCTTCTCGGAAGGCATGAGCTTCGAAGGGGTCCATGAGATGCTCCGGGGGATCCGCAAGGCCCGGGGCCTGGTCGCCGGCGAGACGTCCCTCAAGGAGGTCGAGCCGCTCCTCGTCCCGAAGGTGACGGTCGAAGGATTCATCGAGGGCGCGATCGTCGAACTCATCGCCGGTCCGTTCAAGGGCGAGAAGGCGAGGGTCAAGAAGATCGACCAGACCAAGGAGGAGATCACCGTCGAGCTCATCGAGGCGGTGGTACCGATCCCGGTCACGGTCCGAGGGGATCACGTTCGCATGCTAGAGAAGGGAGGCGGTTCGAGTGGCGGATGAAGTGAGCGTGCTCGTCGAAGGCGGCAAGGCGTCGGCCGGGCCCCCGCTGGGACCGGCCCTGGGTCCTCTCGGGGTCAATGTGGCCCAGGTGGTCCAGAAGATCAACGAACAGACGAAGCAGTTCGCGGGGATGCGGGTGCCGGTCGTGGTCCGGGTCGATCCGGCCACCCGGCAGTTCACCCTCGTGGTCGGCCGTCCCCCCGTCGCGGCCCTCCTCCTCAAGGAGGCCGGCAAGGAGAAGGGATCGGGGAAGTCCAAGGGCGAGGTCATCGGGGACGTCACCCTGGCGGCCGTGCAGAAGATTGCCGAGGCCAAGGGGGACGACCTCTTCGGGGCCGATCTCGACGCGAAGATGAACCAGGTCCTGGGCACCTGCGTGTCGATGGGTCTTACGGTCGACGGCGAGGACCCCCGGGCGATCCTGAAACAGCGGCGGGGCGCCGCATGATGGGCGGGCCGGGGGGACCTCCCCCCGATCTGGCCAACGCCGAGATCGTCGACTACCAGCCCCTGGAGGGGGACGGAAAGCTTCGGCTCAAGCTCAAGGACGGTTCGATCATCGAGGTCCGGCTGGAGATCATGAACATCCTGCGGGCCGGCAACGACGCCAACACGGGGCTGCCCACCTACATCGTCCAGTCGGCCCCCCTGGTGCGGCTGGTCGAGTGCCCCAAGGAGCTCCGCAAGACGCCCCTCCGATCGGGCGCGAAGGACGGCAAGTCGATCCCCGGGTTCGGGTGAACCGGGGGCCGATCCCCCCCAAAAAAAAGGGTGCCCCGGGGCCCGGCCCCGGGGAGGGTTTCGCCTACTGGATGGCGATCTTGACCTCGCCGGCCCCGGGCGCCGGGTGGACCTTCGGCAGCTCGAGCTCGAGGAGGCCGTGGTTCATCTTGGCCTTGGCCTCGGTGCCCACCACCTCCTCGGGGAGGTCCAGTCGGCGGTAGAAGCCGTTGTAGAGCCGCTCCCGGTGCAGGTACTCGGCGTCGTTCGACTCCTTCGCCTGCTCGAACTGACCCCGGATCTCCACCGTCGGTCCCCGAACCTTGAGCTCAAGGTTCTCCTTGGGGATCCCCGGGACCTCCGCCAGGATCCGGTAGCTGGTCCCGGTGTCGACGACATCCACCCGAGCCGCCCGGGCCACCGGCATCTCCCCCCGGACCCACCGGGCCGGAGCGCCGCCAAAGGCGTCCAGGAAGTGGTCGTGCAGGTCGTCGAAGGCGCGGTCGATCTGGCTCCACAGGTCGCTCGTCGGTCGGTTCACGATATCGGTCGTCATCGTCCCACCTCTTACAACAATACTATGTAAGCAATTCTATATAAAGATAACTAATTTCGCCGGGCTGGATCGCCGATCTCTGGGGTAGTCCGCGAGCCGCACGCGGGGAGCGTAGGGAAACCCATTTAGAGCCGGCGAGGGTGGATGGGACGTGTCGGATCTCCAAGAAGAGCCGGCGGTTCCCCCGATGGACCCGAAGGGCGACCCGAGGCTGGGCTACTTCATCGCGGGCGGGCTCCTGATCTTCCTCGGCTGGGGCATGGCCGTTCTCGTGAACCTTGTGGCCCACCGATTGGCGCCCGCGAGCGGACTCGTCGTGGGCTGGATGCGGATCTTCCCCACCCTCGGCACCTATGCGTGGGGGGCCCTCGGCTTGGGCGTGGCCGCCGGCGCGCTGGGCGTGGCCCTGGTCTGGCTCGGCACCCAGACGCCGAAGGGCCCCTGGGTGCTGCCCGGCGTGCCCTACACCGAGCCCTGAGGGGCAGGCCGGCCCGCCTTGAGGATCCCGCTGCGCCGGATCCCTTCGACGAACCCGGCCGCGTAGGAGGCCCGGGTGACGATCGCGGCGGCCGATCGGGCCCTCCGGCTGCCGTTGGGGAAGCTGACCCCGAGCCCGGCGGCCCGGAGCATTCCCACATCGTTGTCCCCGTCGCCCAAGACGACCGCCTGCTCGGGCGTCCACCCCCGGCCCGCGAGGGCCGATTTGAGCGCGGGGAGTTTCCCGGCGTTCGGCGCCATGAGATGGATCGCGTAGCCCGAGAACTCCACCCGGACCGGTAGCCCCCGGAGGGCCCGACGCACGGCCGAGGGCGCCACGGTCGGCTCGAGCACGACCTCGCACTCCCGCCAGCGGTCGGTCAGGAGGCGCCGGACCGGAAGCCCGGCGGCTCTGAGGCGTCGATAGGCGGCCCGGGCGGGCCGGGGATCGGCGAGTCGGATCACCCGGGCGGGGGCGAGGATCGGATCGTAGAGCAGCCCCCCGTTCTCGGCGATGATCGGGCCGCTCAATCCGAGCGACCGCTGGAGGGCGAGGGCGATCGGCAGGGCGTTGCCCGTCGCCAGGAGGACCGGGATGCCCGCCGCTTCGAGCGCGTACACCTGCTCGATGGCGACCGGATCGAGCAGCCGGGCCCGGCTGGTCAAGGTGCCATCGACATCGGTGACCACCACCCGGAGGGGGGCCGGGGTCATGGAGTCGGAGCCTCCCCGGTCCGTTCCCTTAGGGCCTTGCGGAGGGCCTCGGCGATCTCCTGCCCGTCGCGCCGACCCCGGACCTCGCGCATGAGGTCGCCCATGAGCGGGGAGAATGCGGCGGCCCCTCGCCGGCGCACCAGGTCGGCGCTCCGGTCGACCAGGGCTTCGGCCAGGCGGTCGAGTTCCTCGCGCGAAAGCCCGGTGAATCCGGCGGTGGCGATCGCCCGCGGTACGTCCCGTTCCGCGCCCTGCCCCTTCAACACCTCAAGGATCTGCGGCAGCCCCTCCTTCGCGAACCGCCCCGCCTCGCAGGCGCGCAGCAGCTCGTCCATCTGATCGGGGGTCAGATCCAGCCCCCCCTCCCCGGACCCGTTGACCGCCGGGAGATCCTGGGTGAGGAGCCGGGCGACCAGGGGGGCCGATCGGCCCCGGGCCACCAGGGCCTCCAGGAGTCCCGCCTGACCGCCGACCACCAATTGACCCGCGACCTCGGCCGGAAGCCGGTGCTCCCGGATCAGCCGATCCCGCCGGACCGAGGGTCGCTCCGGCAGGGCGGCCCGAAGCCGGTCGATCCGTTCGGGGTCGAGGCCCATCGGCGGAACATCGGTCTCGGGATACATCCGGAACCGTCCGGGGATCGGGCGGGAGTAGCGGCTGCGGCCGTCGGGCAGCGGGTCCCGGGTCTCCCCGGGAACGCCTTCGAGGGCCGCGGCGGCGCGCTGCGCGACCGCCTCGAGTGCCCGGAGCAGCGGGCGTCGATCGGTTCCCGCCACTAAGACGAACGCGTCCGGGCTCCCGGCCCCCAGGAGCTCGCGGAGCCGACGGACACACTCCTCGCCGATCTCGGCGTTCGGGAGCTCGTCCGAGTGCAAGAGACCGTGCAGGCCGCAGGCCCTCGCCTGATCGGCGAGTTCCCGACCCAGCCGCTCCGTCGTCCCCGGGGGGGAGCGGAGAAGTCCCGCGAAACCGGGGAGCCGCAATCCGAGCACCACGCCCTGGCGCCGAAGCGCCTGACCGACCGGACCGCCCGCCACCCCGGTCAAGGCCCCGGTGAGGTCGACCGGGGGGCCGTCGGGGGCGGTCGCCCCGCGGCCGCGAAGCGCCTCCCGCACTGTGAGCAGCATCCGCTGTCGCTCGGCCTCCCGTTCGACGTACTCCGGCAGCAGCCGGAGCTCCTGGGCGCCCTTGATCTCGACCCGGCGCCCGCCGTCGATGGAGACGTTGAGGTCCTCCCGGATGGTGCCGATGCCGCGACGGACCCGGTCGGTCGCCCGAAGCAGGGCCCCGATCTCCTCGGCGACCCGCCGGGCCTCCTCACCGCTCGACATCTCGGGCTCCGTGCTGATCTCGATGAGCGGGATTCCCAGCCGGTCGAGCCGGTACGTGACCACCCCGTCCTTCTCGGCCACCTTGCGGGCCGCATCCTCCTCGAGGCAGATCGATTGGACGGTGATCCGGCGGCCCTCGACCTCCACATAGCCGCCGACCGCGATGAGGGAGGTCCGCTGGAACCCCGAGGTGTTCGAGCCGTCGACCACGATCTTCCGCATCACCTGGATCTCGTCGACGGGGCGGGCATGGAGGAGCAGGGCCATCGTGAGCGCGACGTCCAGGGCGTCCGGGTCGAGTTCGACCGGGGGCTCCTCGTCCAGGTCCACGAGACAGTTCGATGGGCCCCATTCGTAGCGGTAGACCAGTTCCCGGGCCGCCTGGAACTCGGCCGCCGGGTCGACCCCCTGCTCCTCGCCGTGGGCGGCCCTGAGGCGACGTTCGACCGCCCCCTGGACGGTCTCCGTCAGTTCCCCGGGGCAGCGGCAGTGCAGCTTCCGGGGCGCAAGCTGCTGGTGGATCTCGAGGCCCACCTTCATGGGCTCTCCTCCGGTCGACGCCGTCCGTCGAGTTCCCCGCACCGGTCGGCGAGGAGTCTACGTCGGACCTCCGCCGGATCCCGGCTCTGCCCGAGAGCCCAGAGAAGCTTCGCGTACGCCGCTTCGGGGAGCATATCCTCGAGGTAGAGGACGCCGGCGTCCACCAGCTCCCGGCCGGTGGAGTAGACGTACGGGTCGACCCGACCCTCCAGGCACTGGGTCGTCATCCCGACGACCATGCCCCGGGCGAGCGCCGCCCGGATCCAGGGAAGGTGGACTTCCGAGGCGTGCCCGAGGCCGGTTCCGGCGAGGATGACGCCGCGGAGCCCCTCGCAGGCGGCGGCCGCCCGCTCCGGGGTCAGGCCCGGGTACAGCCAGAGCAGGGCGCCGGCGCCCGGATCGAGCCCTCCGTCGACCCGAGGGAGACCGGGACGGGGGGGACGGACCGGCCCCGTGAGCTCCAGCTGCCCCTCGGTCCAGTAGCCGAGCGGGGGGATGTTGCGGGATCGGAAGGCGTCCCTCCGGGTGGAGTGCATCTTCCGGACCCGGCTGCCGCGGTGGATCGCGAATCGGTGGTCGGAGAGATCGGCATGCATCAGGACCACCACCTCGCCCAGGGGGGCGGTCCGGGCCACCCCGACCGCCGCGGCCAGGTTCTCAGGGCCATCGGAAGAGGGTCGGTCGGGGGAGCGCTGGGCCCCGACGAGCACGACCGGACCGGGGAGATCGACCAAGAGGAAGCCGAGGGCCGCCGCCGTGTAGCCCATCGTATCGGTCCCGTGGGCGATCACCACCCCCCGGGCACCCTCCCCGAACGCGCGGACCACCTCATGGGCGATCCGGACCCAATCCTCGGGAGTGATGTTCTCGCTCAGGCGGTCCAGGACCGGGACGATCCGGACCGGGCCTTCGCGCTCCAACTTCGGGTAGAACCCCAGGATCTCGGCGGCGGTCCGGACCGGCCGAACGCCCCCCGTCGCATAATCGACGCGAGAGGCGATGGTCCCCCCGGTGGTGAGAAGGGCCACGATCGGGCCTGAAATCGGGGAGGCCGACCCCGAAGGGACCGGTGCGGGCCGATCGGGCCGAGGCTCGGCGGGGAGTGCCCGAAGCCGGGTGCCAGGTTCGATCCGGACCCCGACGTTGTATCCGCTATCGAGCTTCAGGACCAGGACCCGTTCGCCGGTCAGTCGGTGGGGCGGCATCACCCGACCCGTCCAGACGGTCCCATCGGAGGCGGTGATCTCGACGCGCTGTTCGACCGGCCAGTGGCGGGCCACCTCCCAGGGGTCCGGGGCCGGATCGGTTCCCATCGATAGGGCGCCTCGGGCCGGCGAAACCGGCGGGGTATAAAGGGGGAGACCGCCGGGCCGGGCGTCGGCTGCCTTCTTTTATAGGAGGTCCGGTTCGGCGCGACCCGGCGCTTGTCCGCGCATGTGCGCCCGTGTGGGGTAGCTACGGATACGGGAACCGTCCCGGTCTGCTATAGTGGATTATCCTAGAGGCCTGCGGAGCCTCAGACCTGGGTTCGAATCCCAGCACGGGCGTCTA
>JAJYWS010000002.1 GCA_021791335.1 Thermoplasmata archaeon | reverse complement strand
CCGTATCCGGCGCTCCAGTATGATGGCCTGTTCTACTTCCTGATCGCCGTCGGCGCCGCGTTGATGGTCGTCGGCTACCTCTACGCGCCGCAGATCGAGCGCTGGCTGAAGGGTCAGACCAAGGAACCGAACCACCTCCCCGTGCTGTTCCTCGGGTTCCTGGGGCTGCTGGGAGGATCCTTCGTGCCGTTCTACCCTTGGCCGTTCATCCTCCTGATTGCGGGGGTCGTGATGATCGTCGCTTGGCGGTTCCCCCAGCTGTCCCTGCTGTTGCTGGTCCTCCTGATGGCGCCCGCCGTCGGTTACCAGTCACCGGCGTTGGGGCTGGTCTTCCTGTTTGCCGCCATTCCGATCCTCTTCGCCTCACTCATTGATTGGAGGTTCGGGGCCGGGGCCTTCCTGACCCTGCTTTTGGCGCCGTTCGGGCTCTCCTTCGTGGCGCCCATCTTCTTTGGCGTTGTTTTCTCCCTCTACCTGGGACTCGCGGTCGCCATCGCGGGAGGGCTGTTCGTCTCGCTGTTCGTCACTCTCGGGAACTTCCCGGTGCTGGGCTATCTCGCCGGCCCGGGCGCCAACACGTCGATCAGCTTGGTCAGCGGGCACGCGGGCCCCCTACTCCCGACGATCCCGCTGCAGTACTTCCTGACCTCCAACGCCCTCGGCAGCGCCTATTCGGCGCTCCTCAGCCCGAACCTGTCGCAGTTTGCGGGGAGCGGGAACGGGATCGGCTACATCGCGATCCCGATCGCCGAGGTGGCCGTCTGGTGTCTGGCCGTTTGGATCGTCACCTGGCTCACCCGGGACCGTGAGCAGCAGACGACCCGAGGGGTCCTCAGGAATTCGACGGTTTCCGGAGCCCTTCTGGCCGGCGCCTCGGTGGGGGGGCTCACCGCCTTCGGCTACGAAAACTGGACCTCGATCGTCGTCATCCTCTTCATCCCCGCCACGATCGCCGTGGTGCTCGGATCGCTGCTGGTCCGGGACGCCTTCGAGGGATTCTTCACCTCCCGGATCGGGGGAACGGCGGTCGGTACCCGGGTCGCCGAGATGAAGGGCCTCCAGAAGGTCACCTTCGAGATGGTCGGCGGTCTCCACGACGTGAAGGCCGACGTGAAGGAGTCGATGATCATCCCGCTGATGCGCAAGGACGTCACCTCTCAGTTCGGGCTGGAGCCTCCGAAGGGGATCCTGCTCTTCGGCCCCCCCGGCTGCGGGAAGACCATGACCATGAAGGCGCTGGCTTCGGAGCTCGGGGTCGAGATGATCTCGGTCAAGTGCTCGGACGTCATGTCGAAGTGGTACGGAGAGAGCGAAGGCAAGATTGCCGAACTTCTCCGGGCGGCCCGTGAGCGGGCGCCGTGCATCGTCTTCATGGATGAGATCGATGCGATCGCGAAGCGCCGGGACATGTACTCGGCCGACGATGTCACGCCCCGCCTGCTCTCGATCCTGCTCTCGGAGATGGACGGACTCGACAAGTCGTCGGGCGTCATCATCGTGGGCTCGACCAACAAGCCGGACATGATCGACCCCGCGTTGATGCGGCCGGGGCGGCTCGACAAGATCATCTACGTGCCCCCGCCCGACTTCGAGGAGCGCAAGGAGATCGTCGCGGTGCACCTCTCCGGCCGACCGGTCGCCAAGAACCTCGATCTCGATGAGATCGCCCGGAAGACCGAGCGGTTCTCCGGTGCGGATCTCGCCAACCTGGTCCGGGAGGCCGCGACGATCGCGGTCCGACGCATGATGGTGAGCGGCCAGGTGACCCCGATCCGCCAGGAGGACTTCCTCGAGGTGCTGCCCCGGATGAAGCCGTCGATCTCGATGCGCGTCATCGCGGAGTACGAGACGATGAAGCTCGACTACGAGCGGAAGATGCACCAGACCCACCGCACCGAACGCCGGGTCCTGGTCCGCTGGGATGATGTCGGCGGTCTCGAGAACGTCAAGGGTGCCATCCGGGAGTATGTGGAACTGCCGTTGACCCGGCCCGAGCTCATGGAGAGCTACCGGATCAAGTCGGGGCGCGGGATCCTCCTCTTCGGACCCCCGGGCTGCGGCAAGACCCATGTCATGCGGGCCGCGGCCAACGAGCTCAATGTGCCGATGCAGATCGTCAACGGCCCCGAGCTGGTGAGCGCCCTCGCCGGCCAGAGCGAAGCGGCGATCCGTGAGGTGCTCTACCGGGCTCGGGAGAATGCGCCGTCGATCATCTTCTTCGACGAAATCGACGCCATCGCGAGCAAGGACTCGATGCGCACCCCCGAGGTCTCGCGGGCGGTAAGCCAGTTCCTGACCGAGATGGACGGGATCCGGCCGAAGGACAAGGTGATCATCGTCGCGACGACGAACCGGCCCCAGACCCTCGACCCCGCGCTGCTTCGCCCGGGACGGTTCGACAAGATCTTCTACGTCCCGCCTCCGGACTCGACCGCTCGCCGCGACATCTTCCGGATCCACCTCGCGGGGGTTCCGGTCGACGGCGGCGTCGACTACAACCTGCTGGCCGAGCGGACCCCGGGCTTCTCGGGAGCCGACATTGCGGCGGTGGTCGATGAGGCCAAGCTGATCGCCCTCCGCTCCCAGCTGTCGACCGAGATCGAGAAGGGGTTCGGGCCGATCCGGCCGTCGCCGGACACGCCCCCGCCGGCCCCGGGCACGGAAGTCGCGCCTCAGGTGGTCGGGGTGCGGATGACCGATCTCATGGAGGCGATCGGGAAGACGAAGTCGTCGGTCACGGTCGAGACCTTGACGTGGGCCGAGGAGTTCATCAAGACCTACGGGACCCGGGGTTAGTGCCCAGCCGCGAGGGTCCGGTGGCCGAGGAAGTGGGTCATGAACGGCGCGGCGGGGGTGGGGGGCTCGGGGCTCCCCGCCCGGGGATCGGCTTCGACGTGGCTGGTCGTCGGAATCCTCGGGATCCTGCTCTTCGGGGCCGGGATCTGGGGCCCCGCCTGGGCCGGCCTCTCGGGAGGGCTCTACTTCGAGGTGGCCCTGGCCGCGGCCGGCGGGTCCCTCGCCATGGTCGGGTTTACCTACTTCGGCCGGGCCCGGCCGAGGGCGCGCCGGGTCCGTCTGGAGGATCTCGCCGACGGAACGACCGTCTCGGTACTCGACTTCCGACTGTCGCCCTCGGGAGCGCCGTCCGGGGGCCGACCCCGGGCCGAACCCCCCTCCCCTCCTGACCCCCCGGAGGACCCATGAACCGCTCCCGTGCTTGGACGACCGTCGCGATCACCGTCATCGTCGCGGTGATGGTCTTGGGGGGCCTCCCCCTCCCGAACCCTTCGGCCAGCCCCTCGAGGCCCTCGACACCGGTGGCGCCCCCCACGATAGCGCCGGATGTCACCGTCCGCGCCGGCTCTCCGGCTCCCCCCACCACGAGCTGCCCGACGGGCTATCCGGCCTTCGGCAGCCTGCCGGGTCCCGGAGTCGGGATCTTGCCGGTCGATCCCAACTTCTACTCGCAGGGACCCTGCCCGTTGATCCAACAGGATGAGGTTCACGCATCGCTCTACTCCTCGACCCCGGGCTCGGCAGCGCGGTGGACCGTACCTTGGACCCTGCCCGCCGGGGGCCCGGTGCTCATATCGAACCTGTCGTACGGCTTCTACGTCGGCATGGTCGTGGGGGGAGACAACCACTCGGCCTGGAATCAATCCTATCTCGAGGTCGAAGCGGAGCCGCAGTACGGCAGTCTCGGTCGGTTCTCCTATGCCGTCTCGGTGGCGGTCCTCTCGTTCGCGAACGCCTCCACCTTCTCGGGCGGTGGGTGCCCCGGGGGGTCGCTCAACCTGTCCTGGAACGACTCGTACTTCTGCGAGTGGGACGATCTCCTGGGCGGGAACCCCCTGACCCTCGAGTCGACCGCGCCTCCGGGGGCCACCTATGACCTCACGTTCGCCGGTCGTAAGGGCGGCAGCGACGGCCTCGACCTCTGGTTCAACAACAGCCAGAACCTCACGGATCACCAGTTCCTCCAGTTGAACTCCACGACGACCGGGACCGTGGCCTTCGAGCCGGCCTATTCCGCCTCGTGCGACGGGAGCTGTAACCTGGACTGGGCGCTCCCGTACGGCTTGGGCTACGGTCTCAGCCCTTGCCCGGCCTCGGCGGCCCGCTACCCGGTCTGCAACACGTACAACGGTACCGCCTGGGGGGGGGCACCTCCGATCGGTTTTGGGATTCCGCTTTTCTGGAACGGGACGGGCTACGGGGCCAACTACCGCTATCTCGCCCCGCTTTCGTCCTCAGGGGTCTGTAACTCCTCCCCTCCCAACGGGGTCATCGTGGGCAACTGTTTCGACTATACCAACTACGGGGGCACGGGCTTCTACCCGTACAACTCGCTCAACGCGACCGGGATCAACCTCGGGGGCGGCTACCCATGGACGCTCGACAGCTTCGGAGGGGCCTCCCAGCAGTATGCGGTCTCCGCCGTCGCCCACGACCTCACGCCCTTTGTCCTTCGGAGCCTCTCCGATTCGAGCCGGGCCGGTTTCCTTGCGCCCGGCCTCGCCCTCAACCTCTCGGCGGTCTTCCTGGATCTGGGGACGGTCCGGTCGGCCTCGGTGACCTGGTCGCTCGCCGGCGGGGCCTGGACCACTTCGGCCCTGTCGCTCTCCGACGGCGCCGGGACCCTATCCACCTGGACCGGCAGCATTCCCGCCGGCCCCGATGGGAAGCTCAGCTTCTATGTCAACGCCACGAACCTCGCCGGCGCGACCCTCTCCAGCGGCCTTCGAACGGTCCTCCGGGGTCCCATCCCCCACTTCCAGGTGCAGCTCTTGACGATCCCGACGGCCTGCGGTCAGATCGATCTCAACGGCACCCGGTATTCCAACGACACAAACGTGAGCCTCCTGCCGGGGCTCTACCCGCTCAGCGCGGGCGGCTGCTACCCCTACCGTTTCTCCCAGTGGCAGAGCACCGGGCCCCTGGCCTTCAACTCCACCGCCTCCCCGGTCACGAACGTGACGATCACGGGCAACGGGACGATCACCGCCGCCTTCCAGTTCGTCCGGCCCACCGAACGTGTCCTGATTCTGGTCACGCCCTCGAGTTGCGGCCTCGTCGGGGTCAACGGAACCTTGAATTCGAACGGCACGACGCTCGAGTTGCTGTTCGGCTACTCCTTCCCCATCTCCCAGACCCCGTCGTGCAGTTCCGACTCGTTTGCCGGGTGGGGCCTCTCCGGTAACCTCTCGGTGCTCGGGTCGACCCTCGTCGTCGATGGGAACGGCAGCCTGACGGCCCGCTACCTGCCCACCGCCTCCAGTTACACCTTGACCGTCGCCACGACGCCCTCGGCCTGCGGGGGTATCGGGCTCGGCGGCGCTGGGTATGTCGACGGCGACAGCCTGGCCTTGGCCGCGGGCAGCTACGCACTCACGCCGCTGCCGTGCGCGAACTGGGGCTTCTCCAACTTCACTGTGACGGGCGGTCTCACGCTCTCCGGGTTCAATCTGACGATCTCGGGATCGGGCACGGTGACGGAACACAACTACGAACTCACCGAGATCCACATTGTGACGGTCCCGTCGGGGTGCGGGGGGGTCGTGCTGAACAACCAGAGCTACCCGGGCGGGGCGACGGTCGTCAGCACCAACGGTACGGCCTTTGAGGTCACCGGCTTCTCCTGTGCTCAGCATTACCTGGAGGCGATGACCGCCTCCGGCGCGCTGACCCTTCAGGGGACCCTCCTGACGGTGAATGGCTCGGGGACTATCACGGTCGCCTCCCAACCCGGACATCCTTCGGTCTTTGTCGGTTTCCTGACCAACCCGACCGGTTGCGGGGCGATCGATTTCAACGGTTCGATCTATGCGGACGGAGGCTTCGTGAGCTTGTCGCCCGGGGCGTCGGAGTCGAT
This sequence comes from Thermoplasmata archaeon, assembly GCA_021791335.1. Classification (GTDB taxonomy): domain Archaea; phylum Thermoplasmatota; class Thermoplasmata; order Lutacidiplasmatales; family UBA184; genus Lutacidiplasma. The sequence continues at coordinate 3,452 of JAJYWS010000002.1, read as the reverse complement.
TGCCGCCATCCCGTGTGCCCATTACGGATTCATCGGCTGGGGCGTCAGCGGGGGGATCCAGATCAGCGGTCCGACCCTGTGGGCCAACAGCTCCGGCTCCGTGACCGCCCATTTCGGCCCGGTCGTCTCATTGTATATCAACCTCGCGCCGGCGCAGTGCGGAGCGGTGGTCATCGCGGGGCAGACCTATCCCAACGGGAGCACCGCGAACCTCATTGCCGGCCCGGCCTACACGATCGCGACGGCGGCCTGCCCCCATTACCGCGTAATCGACTATGAGACCTCCCCCGGGGCGAATGTCACCAACGGCTCACTCTCGATGACCACGTCGGCGACGCTGGTCGTGGTCCTCGCACCGATCCCCTACCCGGTCTCCCTGGTGCTGGCCGGCCCCGGATGCGGCACAGTGGGCATCGGCCCCTCCACCTACACGACGGGGCAACTGATCCACGCGACGGCCGGCAACTATACGCTGGCCGCGCGGCCTTGCTCCACCAGCCTGTTCGCGGGTTGGAATACGACGGGCAATCTCAGCGTCACCGGCGCCACCCTCGTGGTCGGCGGAATCGGGGAACTGGTGGCGAACTTCCTGCCCATACCGCCGCAGGTCTCGATATCGGGCCCGGGCGCGGGGTACCCGGGGGTCCCGGTGCTGCTGATCGCCCAGGTCGCGGTGGTCCAGCCCGGCCCGTACCAGTTCATCTGGAACTTCGGGGACGGGACCACCAACGTCACGACCTCCGCGAGCACCAGTCACGCCTACGCTTCGGCCGGCACGTATACGGTGCACTTGGAGGTAATCGACCCGTTCCACCACATCGCGAACTCGTCGAGCCGGGTCACGATCATCGCCGGCGGTGGCACCACCTTCGCCCAGTCGATCCCGGCGCTGATCGTGATCGGCCTCACCGCGGTCGTCGTTGCCGGCATCTTCCTCGCGACGGCGTGGTATCGCGGGCGGCGCCCCAAGAAGGGCGGTCCGTAACCGATTCCCCGCGACCTCCGGGCGGCCGGGGGGGAGGTATTTAAGGGCGGATGGCTGTGGGGCGGAGCCCTATGTCGAATCTAGCGTTGCCTCGGAGAAGCTCGACCACCCCCGGTGCGTGGGGAGTCGCTGCGGTCGTCGTCCTGAGCCTCATCATGATCCTTTCGGGTGGGGTCACGGTCGGCACGGGGACCACCGGCTTTGGGGGCGGTTCCTCCACACCGGCCATCGCCGGGGGGATTCCGGTCGGGACCTCGGCGCCCATCGCATCCATCTCCGCACCGGCCGCCGCTCCAGGCGCTCCTCCGGCGGCCCTTCCCTTCTCTTCGATTCACCTTCCGTCGGTCCCATCGACCGGGGTCCACCCCCAGTCTTGGGATGGCGGGTTGCCTCCGGGCGCGGAAGCGCTCGCCTCGGTCCTCTCCCCCACCACCTCCATCCTCGCCCCCAACGGGGCGTCGGTGAGCGCCCCGGGCGCTTCGGGCTGGGGGTCGAACGGGACCAATTCGATCAAGTATTGCAACGGGATCTGGCCGAGCGTCTCCGGGCAGGGCGGGTATTACGCCAACTGCTACGGCCATGATGAGCCGGGGGCCGACTTCTACTCCCCGCTTCCGGGGAGCGGCGGGAATGTGACCTGGAACGTCACCTTGCCCGTCGACCGTTCGCTTACCCACAATCAGTCGAACCTCTACAGCGCGATCTGGTTCGGCATGACCCTCTCCGACCCGTATGCTTGGATGGGGGTCTGCTTCCTCGAACTCCAGTTCTATCCGGACTCGAGCTGGACGGTGCCGGGACCGGGCGATCTGAATGCCACCGTCCCGGGCATGTGGGTGGGCGAGGCCGTCGCCTGGCAGATCCAGTCGTCCACCGGTGTCGAGGATCCCTGCTTCGTGAGCCCGCTCTTTGCCAACGGTACGGCGGGTTCGAACTACTTCAACATGAGCGAGGGGAACCGGATCGAGATCCAGATGAACGGATGGGCGGGGAGCCCCTTCGGGGAGAACATCACCATCCAGGACCTCTCCAACGGGAACCGGAGCTTCCTCAATCTGTACAACCGGACCGGCGAGTACAACAACATGTACAACCAGAACAACCGGTACATCCTCGGCCACAAGAACTACCCGCTCGACCCGGCGTATCTCAGCAACTCGTACGAGAATGCCCTGGCCTGGACCCCGGGCGGCGAGTACCCCAACAGCTTCGCGTTTGAGGTCGGCCACTCGGGGAACCCCTCGTACCCCAACAACAACAGCTACAACGGATGCAGCGGCGGCCCGCCGCCGTCGACCCCGTCGAATCCCGCGGTACCCTGCCCGAGTTACGATCCGGGGTCGTGGATGAACGACACCCAGACCCCCTGGGAGATCTCGGTACCGACCTACTATAATGCGACCGCTCGGATGACCCCGGCCCAGGTCGGGTTCACCCAGGACATTGGCGGCTTGGGCTACCTGAACGGGTCGGCCACCCAGAGCTATACGGCGTGCACCAACCGATCGAACACCCCGTGGTGTACCTATCCCTACTACAGCTTCTCCTGCTCGGAGAATGCGTTCAATTTTGGAGCAACCAACTATCCCGCGACCTCCGTCGACTTCGGCATGGACCAAGAGTACTCCTCCGCGACCCAGAAGAACGCCGCCGGACTCGGGTTCTATCCCCCCCAGAACTTCTCGATCCCCACCTGCGGCGCCTCGTCCGCCACCCTGACCCTCGGTTCGGGATCGGGCGGAGGGAGCGCGTACTTCCTTTCCCGAGCCTACCCCGGCGGGGGAAGTGTATCCAACCTCACCCCCGGCGAGTACAGCCTCTCCGCCATCCCCCTCAATGGATCGTACTTCAGTTCCTGGGGAACGACCGGTTCGGTCACGGTCCTCGACCCGCTGAGCCCCTACACCTCCATCGACATCCAGGGGGATGGTTCGGTGACCCCCATTTTCGCGAGCTCGGTAACCCAAACCAAGGTCACCTTCGTCGACCACACCGCCTCGGCCGGCAAGATCGAGGTGGTGGCGGGCCAGCTCTTTGGAACCGGGCTCGGATCAACCTACGGCAATGGGAGTACGGCCAGCCTTGCTCCGGGCGTCTATTCCATCATGGCCCTCCCGACGCCGGGCTACAACTTCACCGGTTGGGCCCTCAACACCACCAACGCGGCGATGGTGGCGGCGCCGGATCTCCCCTACACGCTGCTCACCGTCGACGCCTCCGCGGTTTCCGGGAGCCAGGTCGAACTGAGCGCCACCTTTGCCTCAACCTATTTCACGGGCAACCTCGCGATCGAGGTGTACCAGGGCCAGGGGGAGGTGCGCCTGACGACGCTCGGGAGCCAGTTCACCACGGGCTACGAGACCTACCAGACGGGGGTCGGGAACTATACGGTCGTGGAACGACCGGCCGCCGGCTGGACCTTCGCGGGCTGGGGGTCGACCTCCGGCATCCGGATGATCACCTTCGG
>JAJYWS010000044.1 GCA_021791335.1 Thermoplasmata archaeon | reverse complement strand
ACCTTCGGCCTCCTGCTGATCGGGGGCGGGGCGGCCGTCTTCACCCTCGTCGCCCTCGAGGGGGCCATCGGTACCGCCAACGACCTCGCCCGGGTGCTGGTCGTGAGCACCGCCCTCGGGCTCTCGCTCATGGGCGGCATCTACGCCTTCGGGGAGATCTCGGGGGGCCACTTCAATCCGGCCGTGACCGTCTCGATGGCGGCCAGCGGCCGGATGCCGTGGAGGGAGGTCCCGGGCTACCTGGTCGCCCAGGCCGTCGGCGCGATCGTCGGGATGCTCGTGGTCGCGGGGATCGCCGACGGGTGGCCGTCGATGTGGGCGGCCGCCCAGAACTCGGCCCTCTCGAGCCAGTGCTACAGCGCGTCGTTCGCCCCCGCCGGCTGCGCGACCGCCTGGCCGAGCGTGATGCTGATCGAAATCGCGGTCACCTTCGTCTTCGTCCTGATCATCCAGTTCTCGACCCGGGCGAGCCCGTCGACCCGGCCCCTCGCCCCCGCGGCGATCGGCTTCGCCCTCCTGGTCGCGAACCTGGTGGCGATCCCGATCGATGGCGGCTCGATCAACCCCGTCCGGAGCCTGGGACCGGCGGTCGTCTCCCTGCTGTGGAGCGGCTCCCACTGGGCGATCGTCGAGGTCTGGATCTTCCTCCTCGCGCCGGTCATCGGCGGCCTCCTGGCCGCGGTCGTCGAGCGGGCCCTCCGGCCCTCGTCGGGGTGATCCCCGCTCAGCGGGGCGAGAGCGCCCCGACCGTCACCCGCACGCAGAGCGCGACCACCACGACCGCAAAGAGGGCGAGGATCCCGAGGTAGATCTCCGGCGCGTAGGTGTAGTAGCCGGCGTACGGGAAGAGATTCTCGCGCAGGACGTTGATGGAGAGGGTGATCGGGTTGCCGTTCGCGATGTACCGGAGCCAGCTCGGCATGATCGTGGCCGGGGCGAGCGCGGTCGACGAGAAGAGGAGCGGCAGGTTGACCAGGTTCACGAGGGCGAAGTACGCCTCGATCTGCTCGATCACGTAGCCCAGGGTGATGAAGAGCGAGGTGAAGGCGGCGGCGAGGAAGGTCATCGCCAGGAAGATCTCGACGACCGAGATCGCGGTCACGGGGGCGGTGACCGTCAGCCCGCTCAGGCCCGGGATCTGGTGGAAGAGCAGCGCGATCCCGAAGACGAGCCCGCCGAAGAGGAGGCAGCGGAAGACGCCGGCGGCGACGCTCGCCCCGAGGATCACCGAGCGGGGCACCGGGGCGACCGTGAGCTTCTTGACGTAGCCGAGCCGCTTGTCGAAGATCACATTGGCGCCGATGAAGAGGCTCGAGAAGAGGACCACGAAGATCACCATCCCCGCGGAGAAGTACGAGTAGTAGTCGGGCGCGCCCTGGAACGCGGCCAGGACGGCGGGAGTGTTGCCGCTGGGGAGGAACTTCCCGATGTTGAACGCCTGGCCGAAGAGGAGCAGGTAGAAGAACGGCGTCATGACCGAGGCGATGATCGCGGTCGGCGTGCGCACCCAGCGCTTGAGTTCCCGGACCGTGAGGGCCCTCAACGCCCGCAGCGTCATCGCTTGCGCCCCCGGAACTGGTTCATCCGCAGCGCCATGTCGGTCGCCGACGGCCCCTCCTCCTCCCGGTACGCCCGACCGGTGAATTCGAGGAACACCTCGTCGAGGGAGGGGCGCTTCAGGGAGACGCTCGCGAGCGGGGCGTGGGCGGCGAAGCAGGCCTCGACGATCGTCGGGGTGATCGACTCCCCCTGGGGGGTCTTGATCCGGTAGGCGCTCTCGTGCCGCTGGACCGAGAGGACCCCCGGCACGGCGCGGAGGATCGGTTCCAGATCGACGCCGGCCTGCTGCGGGGTCACGGTCAGCACGTCGCCCCCGATCTTGTCCTTGAGTTCGGCCGGTGTGCCGAGGACCTTGATCTGTCCGTGGTCGATGATCGCGATCCGGTCGCAGAGCAGGTCGGCCTCATCGAGGTAGTGGGTGGTGAGGAAGACCGTCACCCCGAAGTCGTCGCGCATCTTCCGGACGACCTGGCCGATCCCGGCCCGGCCCTGGGGGTCGAGGCCGAGCGTCGGCTCATCGAGGAAGAGGACCCGGGGGGTGTGGATGACTCCGGCGGCGAGCTCGAGCCGGCGGCGCATCCCGCCCGAGTAGGTCTTGACCAGCCGGTCCTGGACCTGAGTGAGGCTCATCTCCTCAAGGAGGCGGGCCATCCGGGTCCGGGCCTCGGCTGGAGGCACGTCGTAGATCGCGGCCGCGAGTTCGAGGTTCTCCCGACCGGTGAGCTGATCGTCCGCGGTGGACTCCTGGAAGACCAGCCCGATCCGGCGGCGGATCCGGTCGGTCTCGGTCCGCAGGTCGAGCCCGTCGACGAACGCCCGGCCGCCGCTCGGCTTCAGGAGGGTCGTCAACATGCCGACGGTGGTGCTCTTGCCCGCGCCGTTCGGCCCGAGGAACCCGAAGATCTCCCCGGGGTGTACCTCGATGGAGACGCCGGCGACGGCCCGGGTGCCCCCGGGATAGACCTTCTCGAGATCCTCGGTGACGATGGGGTTGGTCATGGCTTCAGGGTATCGATATCGGTATCGCTGGCCCCTTAAAACGGCGCGCGGTCGTCGGACTATGGGGGTCCGGCCTACGTGAACTCCTCACGTTCGAAGAGGTAGAGCCCGCCCACGGCCGTGACGATGAGGTAGCCGAGCATGATGACGATGCTCTCCGCGATGCCGGCGGTGTAGGTGGTGACGGTGACGAAGCTGTGCCGCCCCACCTGGGTGGTCGTGGTCGTGATGTTCCCGAACAACCCCCAGTTCACGGTCGGGTTGAAGATGTTGCCGATCGAGGAGTTGGCGTAGGAGATGACCATCCAGGGCTCGATGTGGACCAGGTCGACGACCAGGGCCTGGAGGATCGTAAATCCGATGAGGAAGAGGACGGCGGTCAGGGCAAACCCGTACGCGCTCGTCTTGAACAGCGAGCTGAACAGGAAGGTGGTCCCCAGGACCGCGGCGAGGTAGACCAGGGTGATGAGGAGCGAGACCGGCAACTGCCAGGGGAGTGCCCCGGCCCCGAAGTAGAAGGCGCCGTTGCCGAGCAGGATCAGGAGGTAGAGGCCGAGCATCGCCACCGATGCGAGGAACGCGGCGAAGAACTTCCCGACGTAGATCGTCGTCCGTCGGACCGGGAGGCCCATGAGGAAGTATCCGGTCTTGTTCTGGAACTCCCCCGCGATCGCATCGCCGCCGAAGATGACGGCCGCGAGCACGACCAAAAACGCCGCCCCGCCGCCCCAGAAGCTCCCGTAGAAGGCGAGGTTGCTGGAGACCAACCCGCCCCGGTAGTGCCCCACCAAGGCCGTCATGATCGCCCCGATGATCGCGACGATCCCGAGCATGGCGACGAACCGCCGGGAGCGGACGTACTCGTAGAGCTGGTAGCGGGTGAGCTTCGTGATCTGCTGGAAGGTGTCGGGCGTCGACACCGGACGGATCGGGAGCCCGGCCCCGGTGGCGGTCGCCATGATCAGTCCCCCCGGGAGATCTGGCTCAGGTAGATCTCCTCGAGCGCGCTCTCCGACTCGCCCGCGCTCACCAGGCCGAGGTGCATCTGGGCGACCGACTCCACAAGCCGCTCCTGGGTCTCGATCCCACCGGTATACTTGATCCTCAGCCGCCGGGGATCCAGAAGGGTCACGCTGCCGATCCCCGGGAGGGTCCCGATCCGGCCCTGGACCGCGTCGGGCGGGATCGCCCGGGCAAACGAGAGGTCGATCGAGCTGTGCCCGTCGGAGAATCGGGAGGTGACGTTGGCGAGGGTGTCGTAGAACAGCAGCTTGCCCCGGTCGATGAGCGCGACGTCATCGCAGACATCCACGACCTCGCTCAGGATGTGGCTGCTCATGAAGATCAGCCGTTGGCTCTTCTTGAGTCCCCGGATGATCGCCCGGACCTCGGCCATCCCCCGGGGGTCGAGCCCGGTCGACGGCTCGTCCAGGACGACCACGGAAGGGTCGTGGACGAGGGCGGCCGCGATGTTGATCCGCTGCTTCATCCCCTTCGAGAACCGTCCGACCCGCTTGTCGGCCCAGTCGACCATCTTGACCTCCTCGAGCGCGGACCGGATCCGGTCCTTGCGCTCCGCCGCGGGAACCCCGCGCAGGTCCGCGACCATCTCGAGCGCCTGGTTGGGCGTCAGGGACGGATAGATCTCGGGGCTCTCGATGAGGACCCCGGCCTCCGCCAGGGCGCGCTTGCGGTCCTGCTGGACCGAGATCCCGTTGATGAAGCACTCGCCCTGCGTCGGGAAGATCATGTCGGTGAGCATCTTGAGGGTCGTGGTCTTGCCCGCGCCGTTCGGTCCGAGGAAGCCGACGCACTTGCCGCCGTCGAGCTTGAGGTTGAGAGCGTTCAGGGCGGTGAACGTCCCGTACTGCTTCGTCAGATTCCGCATCTCGAGGCTGGGCGGCATAGCCGCTCTAGGCCGAATCCGAGAATATGAGCTTTGCCTTGGAGTATCGAAGCTGATACTCCGGGCCCTACCTCCACGCCCGCAACGCCGGCTGCCGGCGGAAGAGTTCGTCCCGGTCGGCCGCGGTGAGCCGCAGGTCCCGACCCTCCTCCAGGTAGGGGGTGTGGGTCCGGTAACCGGGGATCCCGATGCGGTCCGCGAGGGTGCGGTTCTCCCACCGGCCGGTGACCTCCGCCCCGCCGTCGGGGGGCGGCGGGCCGCCCGGGAGGGTCGGCAGCGGAGGGGCGATCCACCCGTCCAGCGCGACGCTCACCCCGAAGATCTTCCAGCGCTCCTCGATCCCGTCGATGTGACCCCGGCCCACCCATCGGGGGATCCCCCCCATCTGCAGGTAGAGCACCGGCTGTCCGATCTCCTTGCCGCGGGTGCGAGCGTCCTTCCAGTGGTAGGACCGACCGGCGCCCAGCTCCCGCCGCAGGTCCTCGTCGTCGTACCCCACGAAGACCCAGCCGACGACCTGATCGGGCATGGAGCGCCGCCGGATCGGTCAGGGAAACTCGGGCCCCAACGGCGCCGGGCCCCCGATCGCGGTCCAGAAGTTGTCCTGCCAGAAGTCGACCACTTCGTGGACGGTCCGCAGCGGGACCACCTCGAGGCCCCCGGCCCGCGCCCGGTCGAGCTCGGCGTGAAGCGCCTCGACCGTGAGATCGGAGAGGCGACCGAGGATCCCTTTGAGATCCTCCTTGATCCCGAGGTCGAGCCGGCGATCGGGATGGGCGATCAGCAGGCGGAAGTGGTGCTGGTGGGTGAGCTCCACCCGGAGGATCTGCCAGACCAACCGCTCGTGGCGCGCGGCGGCCAGGTCGCGGCCCGCCAGGTTCCCGAGGGCCATCGCGACAAAGTTGTCCTCGGCGAGACCGGGACGGAGGTAGAGTTCGGTTTCCACGCCCCGGTGCATGCCGTCCCCAACGCCCGGGGATTGAAACGGAGGAGGTTGGTTCCGCGGGGGGCCTACAGCTCGGTCAGGACCTCGGCGCCGGTCGGCGTGACGAGGACGGTGTGCTCCGCCTGGGCGACATAGCCGCCGCCGGATTCGACGAAGACCGGGTAGGTCTGCAGCTGCCGGCGGTGGCGGCGGAGCGCGGCCGCCGTGGCCGGGTCGTCGACCCACCGCGCCGTGAAGGGAAGCGTGCGGAACCTCTGGAAGAGGGGGGCGAGCTCCCCGGTCGGCGCGCCCCGGAACCGGACGATGTGGCCGAAGGGACCGTTCTCGATGGCGCCGGCCCCGTTCGTGGCGAACGGTTCGATCGCCACGATCTCCCCCTCCTGGAGGGTCCGGTCCGGCCCGCCCCGGACATTGGGGATCGAGGTGCCGGCGTGGAGGAGGTAGCGTTCGATGGTGTGGCCGGTCAGGTTGGCGACCGGCTTCACCCCCCGCCGGTGGATCGCCTCCTCGATCGCCGCGCTGATCTCCTCGACAGGGACCCCGGCATGGACCCGGGAGATGCCGGCCCGGACCGCCTCCTGGACCGCCCGGATGAGGTGGTCGTAGCGGTGGGTGGCCCCGACCTCGACGGTCGTCGCCGTATCGGCGATCCGCCCATCGATATGGGCCCCCACATCGACCTTGACGAGATCCCCCGCGACGAACCGGGCGTCGTCATCCGGCGACGGGGTGTAGTGGGCGGCCTCCTGGTTCCGGGACAGGTTCGCCGGGAACGCGGGCTCGGCTCCGCGGGCGCGGATCGACTCCTCGATCGCCTCGGCCACGGCGCGGCGGGAGGCGCCGGGCACCACGAGCCGGGCGCCCAGTTCCCGGGCCTCGGCGGAGATCCGGGCCGCCCGCCGCCAGAGGTCGAGGTCCCCGTCGACGGGCATCGGTCACGACCCCCGGGCGCCGGTCGGGCGGTCGGTCCCGCCGAGATCCTCGAGGACGGACGGGCGACATGTAAGCGCCGGGGCCCCGTGGGGGTAGACGGCCCCCCGGTCCCCGAGCGCCGTCCGTGCCCCCGCCGCGGGCCGGGCCGGGGGCGCCCCGCGCCGCAGCGCCGCCCTAGCGACGTCGAGGGCGGGGGCCATGGGCTCAGGCGAACTCCTCACCGACCCGGGCGTAGGCCTGGTACTCCCCGGGGGGGAAGTAGAGGGCCAGTTCCCGGGCCGCCGACTCCGGTCCATCGCTCGCGTGGATCAGGTTCGGGGTCATCGCGAGGCCGAGGTCGCCCCGGATCGTTCCCGGCGCCGCCGTCTGGGGGTTGGTGGCCCCGACGAGCAGCCGGACGACCGCGATGGCGCTGCGACCCTCGACCGCGAGGGCGAGGACCGGGCCGGAGGTGATGTGCTGGACCAGGCCGGGGTAGAACGGCTTGCCCTCGTGCTCGGCGTAGTGCCGGCGGGCCGTTTCGGGGGTGACGGTCAGCAGCCGGGCGGCAACGACCTTGAGCCCCTTGCGCTCGAGCCGCCCGACGATCTCGCCCATCAATCCGCGCTTCACGCCGTCCGGCTTCACCAACACGAGGGTCCGCTCCACGGTGCCTTCGGCCATGCCGGCGTCGAGAGGCCGCCCGTCTAAAGCTTTCGCCCGGGCGTGCCGGTCGAGGGAAATACACGCGGGCCCTGAGGGTCGGCATGACGACGGTCCGCCCCCGGGTTCATCCGGCGGTCTGGGGGTTCGACCGGGCCGCCGGCCGATACGAGCACGGCCGGCCCGACTATCCGGCCGCCGCGATCCGCCGGCTCGGGACGGCGCTGCACATCGGGCCGGGCACCACGACGGTCGAGCTCGGCGCCGGGACCGGCAAGTTCACCCGCGCCTGGATGCGGCTCGGCAGCGCGATCCTCGCCGTCGAACCGATCCCGGGGATGCGCCGCCAGTTCGCCCGGGCGGTGCCCACGGTCCCGATCCTTCCCGGCACCGCCGAGTCGATCCCGCTGCCGGACGGCTTCGCCGACGCGGTGGTTGCCGCCCAGGCGTTCCACTGGTTCCGGCCCGGTCCCGCCCTCGCCGAGATCCGGCGGGTGCTGCGCCCCGGCGGCGGACTCGGGCTCGTCTGGAACCGGCCCCGCCCCGACGCCGGCGCCTCCTGGCTCGGCGACCTCCACCGGATCGTCCGGCCGCTTTGGGACCGGGCGACGCCGTCCGACCGGCACACCGCCTGGAAGGCGTACTGGGCCTCGGGCCGGTCGGGTTTCGGGCCGCTGCACGAAGCGGTCGTCCCCCACACCCAGCTCATGACGCGCGACCAGCTCCCGGACCGGATCCTCTCCCTGAGCCGGGTCGCGCTCCTGCCGGCTCGGCAGCAGGCCGAACTGGCGGGCCGGATCCGCGAATTCGCCGAGACCCATCCCGCCCTTCGGGGGCGTCGGGTGATCCGCTACCCGTACCGGACCCACCTCTATTGGAGCTACCGGCGCCCGGACCGGTCGAAGCGGTCCGGGCAGATCGGCCGGTAGCGGCAGCGGAAGCACCGACCGGACGACGGGCTCGACCGCCCGTCGTACGGGGCCGCGACGGCGCAGCGGATCCGCCAGAGTTCGGCCCGCTCGGCCGGGCCCCAAGGAACCCCCCACTCGCGACCGTCGCCGTACCGGAGGACGCCGTAGGGCGGGGATTGCCCGGTCGACTCCTCCAGGAGCACGCAGTAGGTCCAGACCTGGACCAGGTGCGACAACGGCGGGCGGTCGGTGGGCGACTCCCGGCTCTTGAGTTCGATCGGGATGATCCGGCCGTCGGGGAGCCGGCGCAGGAGGTCGGGCCGGCCCACCAGCCTCCAACGCTCCGAGCGGAAGGTGCGGCTCGCCCCCCGGACATCACTGCCCACATAGACGCCGAAGCGCCGATCTCGGCGTCGCCGGGCGAGCGCCCAGCCTCCCCCGAGGAGGAGCCCGGCGCCCCCGGCCAGGAGCAGGAGCGCCGGAACCTCCCCCATCAGAACCGGAAGATCCACAGGGCCCCCCCGACCAGGGCCGCCAGGCCGAGCAGGAGGAACCCCGCGTAGAGCGCTCCCCGGGACTCCCGACGCGCCTCCGCGCCCAGGCGGCGGGCGTGGTCGCGCTGGCCGGCCCGGGAGCGGGCCGAAGATCCGGCCGCGACCGGGGCGCCGATCGACCGGTAGTAGTAGGCCCGTTCGCAGTAGGCGTACTCGGCGAGATCGCTCGCCGAAGCGTACGGCGTCGCCGGCTCCATGCCGGGGCCGGTTCGCCGGGAGGTTTACCGATTCGCCTGCACGGGAAGCCGACGGCCAGCGGCTACGGTTGCTCGGCGGGCTTCGCGGGGGGCGTCTTCCGGGCCGGCTTCTTCGCCTTGGGCACCGCCACCGTCGAAGGGCCCTCAACGGGGGCCGGAGCGGGGGCGGGCTCGACCGGGGCCTTGGGAGCCGGGACCGACGCGGGCACGGCCGCGGGGGCCGGCGCCGGGGCGGCGGGCGCCTTGGCGGTCTTGGGGGCGGCCGAATGCCGGGCCGCCGCCGCCTTCTGGAGCGCGTAGGCCCGGGTCCACTTGAAGCGCTGGCCGACGCGGTGGAGCTGGAGTTGCTGCTTGCGGCAGGAGGCCGAGCAGAAGTGGTAGACGGTCCCGTCGCGCTTCACGTACATCGTCCCCGTGCCGGGTTCGATCTCGTCGGCGCAGAAGGAGCACTGGCGTTTCGTGACCATCGTTCCCTCCCTACCGGACCGAGAGCTTACGGGCCTCGCGCGCGGTCTCCCGGAGGATCAGCACGTCGCCGATCCGGATCGGCCCGGCGACATTGCGGGTGATGATCTTGCCCCGGTCCCGACCGGCCAGGACCCGGACCTTGACCTGCGTCGCCTCGCCGGCCATCCCGGTCCGTCCGACCAGTTCCACGACTTCCGCGGGGGATCCCTTCTCTTCCGCCATCGTCCCTACCTCACGCGCACCCTTCGGTGTGTCGGGTCCTACGACTTCAGCGTGGCGAAGGTCGCCGTCAGTTCCTCGAGCAGGCCCTTGGCCTCGCCGGCCTCGACGACCGCGACGCTCGCCGACGACTTGGTGAGGCCGGCCGCCTGGCCCAACCGGGCCTTCTTGGGGACGTAGAGGTAGGGGATCCGCTTCTCCTCGCAGAGCATCGGGATGTGGACCAGGATCTCGACCGGATCGACATCCTCGGCCATGACCACCAGCTTCGCTTCGGCACGCTCGCTCGACTTGGTGACCTCGTTGGTCCCGACCCGGATCTTGCCGGTCTCGTTGGCCACCTGGATCAGCTGGAGCACCTTGTCGGCCACGTCGCTCGGGGTCTCAAATCGTACGAAGATTGGTCGCGCCATCGATACCTCGCGTCAGCGGGACCCCTTGCGGGGGCCCTCGGCTCACGGGTGAGGTCGGCCTACGAGAGACGCTATTTAACGATACCTCCGAACCCGCGGATCGGATCGCCCCCGTCC
>JAJYWS010000030.1 GCA_021791335.1 Thermoplasmata archaeon | reverse complement strand
GCCGAAGAGACGGCGAGGTCGACCACACCCTTGACCTTCTGGCACATCTCGGGGGTTCCGAAAAGGGCGACCTTGACCGGCTTGCCGCGTCCGTTCGGAAGCGGCATGTCGTCCTCGATCCGGTTCTTCGGCACGGTCAAATCCAGATCCTTGAGGTTGACCGTCAGTTCGACCGTCTCGCCGAACCCGCGGGAGGGGGCCTTTTCCAGGGCCTCCTGAACCACTTCGAGGGATGAACGTTCTGCCATCGGAACACCGTGAGCGGGGCCGCGCAAAAGGCATCCTTACTTAAAGCTTCGTCCCGGCGCATCGGGGAGCGCCCCGGGCAGGACCGGCCAACGGGGCGACCGGTCACCACCGGTCCGGACCACGGAACAAGCCTAAATAGGCCCCGCTGCTCGGCGGCCGCCGATGCATTATCCCAAGGTGGTCCGCTCGTACTGCCCGAAGTGCAAGTCGCACACGGAGCACGACGTGGAGAAGGTGAAGAAGCGCACGGCCTCCGAACTCAAGTGGGGGCAGCGTCGCTTTCGGCGGGCGACCGGGGGCTATGGTGGTTTCCCGCGACCCAAGCCGGAGGGCCGGGCCAAGGCGGTTCGACGCGTGAACCTCAAGTACCGGTGCAAGAAGTGCAAGTACACCGTCCAACCTCCGAGTTGGAGGGCCAGCCAGCTGGATCTGGTGGAGCATCACTGATTATGACCGAGCGAAGAGGACCCTCCCCGTTCTGGGTCGTCAAGTGTACCGACTGCTCCGGGGAGCAGACCATCTTCAGCCGCCCGGCGACGACCGTCAACTGCCTGGTCTGCGGCGCCACGCTGGCCGTCCCGACCGGCGGTCAGGCCAAGCTGCGGGGCGAACTGGTGCGTCCCGCCTCCAGCTAGGGAGGCCGCGGCGAGCATGCCGCTCGGCTCCGACCACCCCGAGGAGGGGGAGCTGGTCCTCGGGACCGTGACCTCGATCCGCAACTTTGGCGCCTTCGTCAAGTTGGACGAGTACAACGACCGAGAGGCGTTCATCCATCTCTCGGAAGTCGCCACCGGCTGGGTCAAGTACATCCGCGACCACATCCGGGAGGGCCAGAAGATCGTCGCCCGGGTCCTCCGCGTCGATCTCGGGAAGAACCAGATCGACCTCTCCCTGAAGCGCATCAACGACCACCAGCGCCGGGAGAAAGTCCAGGCCTGGAAGAATGAACAGCGGGCCCTCCGGCTCCTCGACCAGGTGGCGGCGGCCCTCCATCTGAAACCGGAGGAGACCCATTCCCTCTTCGCGGTCGGTCTGGTGGAGAGGTATGGGTCCCTCTTCAACGCCTTCGAGGTGGCGTCCGCCGAACCGAAGCGGTTCGCCAAGGAGAACCCCAAGGAGCCATGGGCGCAGGCGTTTGTTCAGGTGGCCCACGACAACATCGTGCCCCCGTCGGTCGAGATCCTCGGGATCCTGGAGGTCACCGACCCCGCCCCGGACGGGGTCCATCACATCCGGGAGGCGCTCCTCGCGGCGGAGGCGGTCGACCGGCAGTCGGTGGTCATCCAGTATGTCGGCGCTCCCCGATACCGGCTCCGCGTCTCGGCGAGCCAGTACAAGCAGGCCGAGGAGATCCTGAAGAAGGCCTCGGAGGCCGCCCTGCGGTCGATCTCCGCCGCCGGGGGGAAGGGATCGTTCGCCCGACCATGAGCGACCACCTGCTGTACCGGTGCGCCGCGTGCGACCGCTACACCCTGAAGATCCAATGCCCCGCGTGCGGGGGACCGACCCGGACGCCGCATCCCGGCCGCTACCGCCCGGGCGGCCGTTGGGGAGTGTATCGCCGAAAGCTCCAGGACGCCGCCGGTCGGGCGCCGATGGTACCGGAGTGACGCTCGATGGCCGCCACCGTCCACCGCATCAAGGTCATCAATGACATCAGCGACCTGGTCCCGATCCTCCGGGCGGTCGACAGCCCGGTCAAGCTCCGTCTGGTGCAGCGATTGGCCGAGACCTGGCTTACGGTCGACGACATCGAGAAGGAGTTCGGCAGCGACGGGGCCCGGGCGCTGGCCTCCTTCGAGAAGATGAAGCTCATCGACACCCGATGGGTGACTCGGGAGGGCCGGCGTCAGCCGGTCCGCAGCTACCACTTCTACTACTCGACGATCAACATCGCGGTCACCTCCCCCCTCGCTGAGATCTCGGAGGTCCTCGCCATCGCCGCGATGCCCCCGAAGGAGTACGAGAAGCTGGAGCGCCGGATCTTCGAGGCGGTCGGGGCCGATGGCAAGTTCTTCTCGGACGTCGCCGAGGAGCTCGGGATGACCCCGACCCGACTCAAGTCGCTCGTCAAGCGATCGGAGAAACTGGAGTACCGTGGCCACCGTGTCGAGCGGATCCCGCCGTCGGACCCCGAAGCGTAGGGGTCGGCCCCGGGTTTCGGTGCTCCGCCTCGGCCATCGGGCCGGGCGGGACCCCCGGCTCACCACCCATGCCGCGCTGGCCGCCCGGGCTCTGGGCGCCGACCGGATGTACCTTCACCCGCCGGATCCGGATCTGGCCGAGCGGATCCGGTCGGTCACCCGCCGGTGGGGGGGCACCTTCGAGGTCGTCGGGACCGACGACTGGCGCACCCTGCTCCGGCAGTTCGATGGGACGGTGGTGCATCTCACGATGTACGGTGTTCCGCTCGACCGGGTGGCCCCCCGGATCCGGCCCTCGGCCCGGGTGCTGCTGGTGATCGGAGGCGCCAAGGTCCCGTTCGAGATCTACGAGCGGGCCGACTACAACGTCGCGGTCGGCGCCCAGCCCCACAGCGAGGTCGCCGCGGTGGCGCTCGCCCTCGACCGGCTGGTCGGTCCGGTACCGGCCGGGCGCTTCTCCGGGGGTTCGGTCCGGATCCGACCGTCGGCCCGCGGGAAGCGGGTCGTGGAGGCGGGGACCCCGCGATGACCGATCCGGAGGCCGGCCCGGTCCCCGGCTCGAAGCTTCCGATCACGACCCGGGCCCCCGGCAAGTGCATCCTCTTCGGCGAGCACGGGGTGGTGCGCGGGACGCCCGAACTGCTCTTTGCGCTCGATCTGGAGACCCAGGTCGTCCTGAAGGCCGGCGAGCGCACCCAGCTCAACGGGGACGTCGAGGCCGCCACCTCGCCCGGCTACTTCGGAACCGCGCTGGAGGAGATGTGGGCCCTCGGTCCCCCCGTGGCGGTCCGCACCACCTCCCGGGTACCTCGCGGTTCGGGGTTGGGTTCCTCCGCGGCGTTTGTCGCCGCCCTGGCCGCGGGTCTCGGATCGGCGACGGGCGGCATCGACCGGCCGACCCTCGCGCGCCGGAGCTTCGCGATCGAGCAGCGGACGCAGGGGATCGGAAGCCCGGGCGACACGACGGCGTCGGTCGCCGGGGGCTTTGTCACGCTCAACGACCCGACCGGGTCGGAGTTGTGGACCCTGGACGATGGCCGGACCCAGTGGACGGCCCGCCGGATTCCCGACCCCGGCTGGATCTGGGTCGTCGCCTACTCCGGGATCCCCCGCGCGGCGCCGGAGGCCATCCGGTTGGTCCGTGACCGGCTGGAGCAGCCGGACGGACCCCGGCTCCTCCAACGGTTCGAATCGGTCGCTCGCGGCGGGATCCAGGCGCTGTGCCGGGAGGACCGGACGGAAGTGGGGCGTCGCCTCTCGGAGAACCACGAGTTGCTCCGGGAGGTCGGAGTTTCCCATCCGCGGCTGGAGGCGCTGCTGGAGGCCGCCCGGCCGGCGATGATGGGCGGTAAGCTCACCGGGGCCGGACGAGGCGGTTCCCTCGTCGCGCTCCCGATCCCCGGACGGGAGCTGGAACTCGCCCGACGGATCGCCCGGGCGGGCGGCGTCCCCTACATTGTCCGCCCGTCCAGCCGGGGGGCGGCCCTCATCGGGGCGGAGCGTTAGGGCGTCTCACTTCCGGGCGACGATCCGTACTATCGAGTTGGGCTCGAGCTGGTGGTCGGCCGCGAGCGCCCGATGGCTTCGCCCGTCGATGGCCCGGATGAACTGCTCCCCCAGATCGGTGTGGACCCGATAGGCGAGTCCCCGGGCCGTCGTGCCCTCAGGCACCAGGAGGGCATCGGGGAGGACGCGGCCGCGGGAGTCGGTCCAATGGTTCTCGTCCTCGACCGGATAGATCACGATCTGGTGGAGCAGGCCAAAGACGGCGGTCTCGAGGGCCGTCTGGACGCCCGTACCGCCCCACGTGGCCAGGATTTGGCGGATCTCGTCGAGGGCCCGGCGTTGGGGCGCGGACAGCCTCGTGGGATCGGGTATCTCGAAGTCCGGCGCACCGGGGCGGTAGCGGACGAGGCCGGCCCGGTTCGCCCGTCGAAGGGTCAGCTCCGCCTCGGCGCACATCGCCTCGACCGGGACCGGTTCGAGCTGGGCCCTCAAGCGGTCCCGTTCGGCCGGCGTCGAACGGTCGCACTTGTTGGCGGCGACGATCCGGGGCTTCGCGGCCCGCAACAGCTCCCGGGCCAGGCGGGTCCGATCCTCGGGGGTCCATCGAGACGGATGGTCGAGGTCGATCGCCAGCGACCGACGAGCGGCGGCGATGGCCGAGGGGGAGATCGAAAGGCCCGTGAGGCGGCGCTGGAGGAACTCCTCCAGCTTCTTGCCCTCGAGCTCGACCGACCGGGCCTCCCGGTCGAAGTTGCGTCCCAAGATCTCGTCGACCCAGGCCACCAGCTCCTCCGCGAGCCACTCGACCTCGCGGGCGGGGTCGGTGGAGCCGGCCCCCGCGAGCGTGCCGTCATCGGCCGCCGAGCCCGAAAGGTCGACGACCTGGATGAGGCCGTCGGCGGCGCGGAGATCGTCCAGGAACTTGTGGCCGAGTCCGCGCCCTTCGTGGGCCCCGGGGACCAGGCCCGGGACATCAATCAGGTTCACCGGCACCCATCGCACGCCGCCGTCACACCGCGCATTGCCGGGGGTGCAGGGACTCTCCGGTCGGTGGGGACAGGGGGCCCGGATCGCCGCGACCCCCCGGTTCGGGTCGATGGTGGTGAACGGGTACGGTGCGATGGCGACATCGACCAGGGTGAGCGCGGCAAAGAAGGTCGATTTGCCGACGTTGGGCTTTCCGATGACTCCGATCTCCATGAGGGCCTCTACACCGTATAGTCGGGGGGTTCCTCGGGGACCCCCAGCCGGAGGTTGGCGTAGAGGGCCAAGGCAAAGAGGAGATCGCTCAGCCGGTTGACCCACACCAGGATCTCGGGGCGAATCGGTTCGATCCTCTGGAGGGCCCAGAGCTCCCGCTCGGCCCGTCGACTGACCGTCCGGGCGATGTGCAAGGCGGCGGCCGGGCGGCTGCCCCGTTCCAGGACGAACGACTTGAGGGGCCCGACCGGCTCCGAGAACCGATCGATGTCCGCCTCAAGCGCGGCCACGTGCCGCGATTCGATCCGGTGCTCGGGCGGGGGGAGGTGAGGCGCCCGGGCCAGTTCAGCCTGGGCGACGAACAGCTCGTGCTCCAGCCGATGAATGACGGTCCGGGCATCGGCCAGGGCCTCGGGGAGCTCGCCCTCCACCCAGCCCAGGTGGGCCCCCACCTCGTCGAGGGTGCCGTACGCCCGGATCCGCGGCGACTCCTTGGCTACCCGCAGACCGCCGGCGAGACCGGTCTCGCCGCGATCGCCCGTCCGGGTGTAGAGCCGCGTGGTACCCATGCCTCCCGCCGTCCGGGCAACAGATCCAGGGGGGAACTCAGCCCATGGACGGGGCAGTAGGAGATGTGCAGCACCTCATTATGCTTCGCGTCCTGTCGGCACAGTCGGCAGATCAACCCGCTCCGTTCGCTCCACGCAATCCCCACCGCTTCCATCTTGGATCCATCCCTTGCGGCCTATCGACGAAGGAGGCCGCGGCCCTCCCGATCCGCACCCTTTCGGACCGCACGTCGCTCCGAGCCGGACCGGGCCTCTCGGCGCAGGGCCGGCAGTCGCTCCGTGTGGATCCGGCTGAGTTCCGCAAGCCCGAGGGTGAGTGCCAGCACCAAGGCACCCGACCGGTCTGCGGCGTACCCGTCCTCCACGATCTGGTCGAGCTCGGTCTCGAGGGAGACCGGCAGCGGACCGATCGTCGGTGGGCGCTCCAGAGCTTCGGCCACCAACTGACGCACCACTTCCGAGCGGCTGGTCAGATGGCGGCGTTGCTGGAGCTGACCCAGCGTCTCCAGTTCCTCGGGGGTGAGTCGAACCCCGAGGAACCGACTCGCAGGGGGCTCAGCCAGGGGGGTTCGCACGCGTTTAACAGAGTTTTACGTATATTTAATTGTATGTAAAACGGCCAGCCATGGTGCTCAGGTCGATTTGCAACGCCGACCGACGGGGGGCCGATCCCGGTTTGCCCCAACCGTCCCGCGCTTCGGAGAGCCTCGACGGATGCGCCCGCCCCGTCGATCGCCACGCGCTCGCCCGAAGGGTCACCCAAGTATGACCGGGCCGGGTTCAGGGCAACCCTTATGAATCGTCCCCTCTCGCCCTCGATGCGAGGCGCGACCTATGGCATGGACCACGCTCGAAGTCCGGGAATTGAAGGAAGGCCGGTACATGATGATCGACGAGGAACCGTGCCGGATCCTCAGCATCCAGACCTCCAAGCCGGGGAAGCACGGCGAAGCCAAGGCCCGGATCGATGCCGTGGGTCTCTTCGACGAATCCAAGCGGAGCGTTGTGTTTCCGGTGAAGCACAAGGTCCAGGTCCCCATGATCGGTAAGCGCCAGGCGCAGGTGCTCTCCCTTGCCGGTTCCGAGGTCCAGCTGATGGACCTTGAGTCCTACGAGACGTTCTCGCTCGCAATCGACGATGAGACCAAAGCCCAACTGAGCCCCGGCGGGGAGGTCCAATACCTCGACGCCATGGGCAAGCGCCGTATCTCTCGGGCCTAACGGGCCACGGATCTCAGACGCCCCCCAGCACTCCCGCTGCCGCGGGGACGGGGAAGCCGGGCGGGGTCCGCATCGGTCCCAGGGGAAGCCGGTCGTATTCGACCGAATGCTTGAGCCCCCGGCGACGGAGCAGAGCCGAGACCTGCTCGGTGATCTGGACGACCTCCTGGCAGCGGAACGGCTTGGTGAAGTAGAACTCGACTCGCTTTTCCTCGTAGATCGGAAACACGAGCCGCATCCCAAAGGCGTCCGGACGGCAATGGCCGGCGGGCTTGCGCCCGGCCCGGAGGTCACGGAGGTTCTCTTCCAGCAGGACCGCCGGAAGCGTCGTCTCCCCTTCCTTGGCGAAGGGACGGTTGAGGTCCATGACTTTCTGGTGGATTTCGGGATAGACGCGGACCAGGTCCCGATACGAACGGGCGGGCTCGAGAAGGATGTGGCCGCTCTTGGCCTTCACGGGAGGCGTCACACGTGCACTAGGTGGGGATGGGTATTAGCCCTTGTCGGGCCGCGGCGCGAAAGGCTCAAAGAGGGGGTCGGCTACCGACCCCCAGCGCTCCCGTAGTCTAGTGGTCAAGGATAGGGGCCTCTCGAGCCCCTGACGCGGGTTCAAATCTGCCCGGCGATCCGCCGGTCAGGGAAACTCCCGCCGGGAGCACCTACCCAACTTCCGGGCGGGGCCGGATCGCGGCCGCACCGCCGGCTCGACCGGGGACTTTGACCGTGCCGTTCCTTGGGTATCTTTGGGGTGGGCAAGGACGGCCCTCGATTGGGCCGAGGCCGGTCCGGTCGACGCAAAGATGATGCCGTCCCGCCGGCCCGACCGCTCAGCCCGAGTCGAGGCGGTTCCCCATTCGCCGATCGCCCGTGCCCGAATCTCCCCGCCGGCCGGCGGCCGTCGGTTTCACTTCGAGGGGGGAGCGTGAGCGCCGACGCTCGGCCGGGTCGGCCCGGTGGAGGTCACCCACCGATGGGCGCCAGGGCGGGTCTTCTTTTTTCGTAATATTGTGGCGAAAAACGCAACGTTTATAATCTCGGCCGGGTAGCCCGCGCCCATGCGGCCGTTTCGGGGAACCTACACTGCCCTGCTGACACCCTTCAACGCATCGGGGGAAATTGACTGGGACCGCTACGCGACCCTCCTCGATGGCCAGGCGACCGCAAGGGTGGATGGGGTCGTTGTCGGGGGCACCACCGGGGAGTCCCCCGCGGTCAGTCGGGCGGAGTTGGACCAGCTGGTCCAACGGGCGGTCGACCGTCTTCCCTCCTCGGTCGAAATTGTCGTGGGGGCCGGCCGGAGTTCCTGCTCGGCGGTCCGCGACCTCGTCGACCGGGCGATCGACGTTGGGGTAGCCTCCATAATGCTGGTCGACCCCGCCTACAACGCCCCGAGTTCGGCAGAGATCCGTCGCGAGTACCTCGGGCCGATCCTCGAGCGCTACCCCGGCGTGCGCTTCCTCTCCTACGTCGTTCCCGGCCGGACCGGTACCCGGATCCTACCGGAGGACCTGGCCCTCACCCGTCGGGCCTGGCCCAACCTCCTGGGGGTCAAGGACGCGACGGGGGAGGAAGCGTACGGCCTGCGGACCCGGGCCCTCCTCCCTCCCCCCTTTTCGATCCTGGCCGGAGATGACGGACGGGCCGTCGCCATGATCCAGGATCCCCGGATCCGGGCCGATGGGCTCGTCTCGGTGGTCGCCAACCTGGCCCCCGGGCCGGTGGTGCGGGCCGTCCGCGCCGCTCTCGAAGGTCGCCCCGAGAGCGCGGCGTCGGAGATCCATCTCCTCCGGCGAATCGGCGGGTGGGTATCGTTCGCCAGCCGGGAGGCGACCCCGCTCGGTGCGGTCGAACTCAAGGTGCGCAATCCGGTGCCGATCAAGGCGGCGTTCGCGCTGCTCGGGGGTTCCTTGGGGCCGTGCCGCCCGCCCTTGGGACGTCTGCCCCCGTCGGCCTTTGCCTGGCTGGCCGACGAAATCTGCCGAGCCCAGCAGGAGTCCCCCCGGCTTTTCGACGAGATCCGGTCGGGCATCGGGACTTCGGAGGGGGTGACCGAGTCGCTGGATCGGGTTCGGGAGGTTTGGGCGTATGCCGAATACTGAACCTGCTTCCCCTCGCCGGCCCCCCCGGGTCGTCATCGCGGGTGCGCGAGGACGGCTGGGCCGGAGCTTCTGCGAGATCGCCCTCCGCAATCACTGGCCGATCCACGGGTGGGTCCACCACCGGCCGACCGTCGGTAGCGTCCGGCCGGAGACGCCGCCCTTCGTCGGGGCGGATTCGGTCCCCTCGGCCGATGCCGAGGGCCTCGCCGACCTCCTCCGCGGAGCCGATCTCTACGTGAGCGCGGTGCCGGGACCGGCGGAACGCGCACTGCTCCCCCGGGTCGCGCAGGCCGGCATTCCGGCGGTGGTTGCCGGCACCGGTCTCGACGACCGCGACACGGAATGGATTGATCGAATCGTTGAGCGGATCCCGCTCGTTTGGGAACCGAACTACTCGATCGGGATCCAATGGCTGACCCAGTGCGTCCTTCGCCGTCCCCTGCCCCCCGGATTCGATCGGGGGGTGGTCGAGGTCCACCACCGGGGGAAGGCGGACCGTCCCTCCGGAACCGCGCGCATCCTGGCCCAAAGCCTGCGTTCCGATACGACGACCGCGGAGGACCGCGGACGGCCGTCCCCGGCACCGGTGGATGTGGCCAGCCTGCGGGTGGCCGACGTGGCCGGCGTCCATCAGGTCTGGCTCACCACGCCCGAGGAGATGATCCGGATCGAGCATGTGGTGCTCGACCGGGCGGTCTTCGCCCGGGGCATGTTCGCCGCCGCTTCGGCCCTCTGGGAACAGAACGACTCGACTCCCGGCCGCCGGTCGCTCGCCGGCCTGTGGTCGGCGCGCGGGGGAATCCCATGAAGGACGAGAGGTTCCGGGTCCTCAAGTTCGGCGGAAGCACCCTCGGGAAGCCCGAACGGCTGCGTCGTGCCGCGGAGATGGT
>JAJYWS010000034.1 GCA_021791335.1 Thermoplasmata archaeon | reverse complement strand
GGGTGCGGTCCGAATCTCTCCGAAGGGGAAGCTCCCGGACACCGGTCCTCGAGGGGCTACGCCCGCCGGAGCTTCCCGACGATCGGCTCCTCGACCGCCCCTTCGGTTTCGAGCCGACCGAGGAGCTCCTCGGCCCGGTCGGTCGAAAGGCCACGGTCGGCGAGCCGCGCGAACGCGTCCCGGACATCGGCGTAGCCGTCCACCGACCCTTCCGCCAGTTCATCGATCAGATCGAGGAACGCCCCTTCCTCCGCCCGCTGCGCCTCGGTCCGGGGGGGCGCCGGGGCCGGCGGGAATCTCCGCCGATCGGTCGCCGGGCCGGCGGGCGGAGGCCCAGGGGGGAGCGGCGGCGTCGCCGCGGGGGGCGCCTCCCCGCGGAACACGCCCAGAGCCGACCGGAGCGCGTCGGCCAGTCCCTCCCGATTCGCCGAAGGGTATCGGGCCGCTGACGCCCGAGCGCCGGCGGTCCACAGCTCCGGGACCGGGGGATCCACGGGAGTCCCGGCGCGGATCGCCGCGAGCACGTCGAGCCGGTCGAGCGTCTGGGCGAGGATCTCCCCCACCGCGCGGCGGTACTCCGTCTCATCGACCGGCGCGATCCCTTCGGCCCGGATCGAGACGAACGCGGTGCCCTCTCGGCCCCGGTAGAGATGCGGCCGGCCGACGACCAGGACGGTGGACGGAGCCGTGACCCGAAGGAGGGCGGCCATCGCCCGGGGCTGGTAGCTACCGGCGGTCACCGGGATCTCGCCCGTCGGGTCGGTCAGGCGGGCCCGGTAGAACGGCGGACCGTCGCCGGTGCCGACCCGGTCGGCGCCGCTGAGCCGCCCCGCGAGGAAGGCCCGACCGATCCGGGCGCCGTACGGGCTCACCAAGTAGGTGACCGGCCGTTCGCCGGTCCCCTGTTCCGTCTCGGTGGCCTGGACAAGTTCCGCCGCGAAGAGCCGCCAGGCCGGTTCGCGGGTCGGCATCTACGCGAGCCTCCGTCGGAGCCGGTCCGCATCCGGGGCTTCGGTCCCCGGGGTGGGTTCGATCGTCTCGGGGCGGACGGAGAGGCCGAAATCGTCGACGTACGCCGATCCCCGGACCGTCCAGGAGGTCCCGATCAGCCGTTCCCAGAGCAGCTCCTCGATGCCCGACGGATCGGGGGCCGACCGGAGCCGCTCCAGACAGGCCTCGAGCGTGAGGCCGCTCACCGATTCCGTGGCCGGTCGGTCCAGGTTCACGGTGGCCGCGCCGGTCCCATCGTCGAGCACCAACCGGGCCGCTAGGTCGGGTTGGCCGGTGACCGGGCCGTGGTTCACGCAGATCCCCTGTTGGATCCGTCGGCGGCATTGGGGGCAGCGGTAGAATAGTCCGCTCGGGGGCAGGATCCCCACCACCCGGCCGGCCAGTTCGACCGCCTCCCCGCCGCCCTCGGCCTCCCAACGGGCGAGGCTCTGCCGGGAAGGCGACCACAGCTTCGCCAGGGGGGGGAGCACCGCCTCCGGTAGCCGGGTGACCATCGAACGGTCGTCGAGGACCAACTGGGGGCGCCGCCGGTAGACGTGCAGGTACCCGCCGCCGATCCGCACGGCCTCTCCTTCCCGCAACGAGAAGTCCCTCCAGGAAGTGAACCCGATGACCCCGCTCCCGTCGGCGAGCAGGCCCTCGAAAAGCGACCGGCGCTCCGCCCCGACGGCGACGCTGCGGGCGGAGACCCGCACCACCCGGGCATCGAGCCGGAATCCCTCGTCCGGAGGCACCAGGTCCCGGATCGTCCGTACGGGCATCTCCTCCCAGTTGAGCCGGGGAAGCTCGGCCTCGGCCGCCGGGGCGACCCGCGTCTTGTAGGTGAAGGCGACCTCGGCCCGCCCGAGGTACTCGCGTACCTCCGCGCGGACGATCCGCAGCACGCTCCCCCGGTCGATCTCCTCCGCGGGCGGATCCCACCAGGTGAACCGGACCGTGCCGGTGCCGTCACTTACGAGCCCCGAGAGGATCGGACGGCGCTGGCCGTCGCTCTTCCGGGTGATCTCCCGACGTTCGACCTGCACGACCCGGGCGATGAAGGAAACCGGCGGTCCCGGGCGCAGGTCCCGTAGGCGGATCTCGATTGCCTCCGCCGGTGCCTCCGATGCCATCCGAGGAGCCTCGCCGCCTAAGGAGGGTCGGCCGGCCTTAAAGTCGACGGGCCCAAGCGAACGGTGGCGTGACGCAACCGATTTACCAGACGGGACCTCCCCCGCCCCGTGGCGACGCGATTTTCCGACCGGCTGGACGACCGGATCGAGGCGACCGGATCCATGGTCTGTGTCGGGCTCGACCCCGACCCGACGCTCTGGCCGGCCCGGTTCGGCCGTCGCCCGGATCCCCGCGCCCTCGCGCGCTTCCTCGACGAGGTCCTCGCGGCGACCCGGCCGGTGGCCGCCGCCTACAAGGCCCAGCTCGGGGCCTATCTACCCTTCGGGGCGGAGGGCCTCCGGCTGCTCCTCGAACTGCCCCGGCGGATCGGACCGGGCCCCCTCACGATCCTCGACCTCAAGGTGAACGACATTCCCCACACGGTCCACTGGTATCGGTCGGCCCTCCTTCGGGACGGAGGTTGGGACGCCCTGACCGTCACCCCCTGGATGGGCTGGGACTCCCTCGACCCGTTCGGGACGGATGCGAGCCGGGGCTACTTCGTCGTCGCCCATTCCTCGAACCCGGGCGCGCGGGATCTCCAGGAGCGGCGCTCGAACGGGACCCCCGTCTGGCACCGGGTGCTCGCCGAGGTGAAACGCCGGGCCCGCCGCACCGGCAACGCCGGGGTGGTGGTCGGGGCGACGTACCCCGAGGCGGTGGCCCAGGCCCGACGCCTCCTCGGCCCCTCGGTCCCGATGCTCGTGCCCGGCGTCGGCGCGCAGTCGGGCGATCTCGACCGAACGGTGGCGGCCGGCCTCGGGCGCGACGGCCGGGGGCTGCTGATCAACTCCTCTCGGGGCATCCTCTACGGTCCGGCGGGCGCCCGAGGCATGGCCCGACGCGCGGCCGAGCTCAAGCGGGCGATCGACGCTGCGCGAGCAACCGCTCGTAGAGGGCGACGATCTCCGCGGTGACGGTGGGGAGACTGAACCGCTCCTCCGCCCGGCGACGACCGGCCGCCCCCATCCGGGCGGCGAGCGCGGGGTCGCCCAGGAGCCGCTCGACCTGCCGCGCCAGATCGTCGGGGATCAGCGGTTCGGCGAGCACCCCTTCGACCCCCGGCGTGATGACCTCCCGGACCCCGGGCATGTCGGCGACGACCACCGGGAGACCGGCGCCGAGCGCCTCGGCGATCGCCAGGCCGAAGCCCTCCAGCCGGTTCTGGGAGGGGAAGACGAACAGGTCGGCGAGGGCGAGGTAGGTCGGCAGGTCGTCGTCGGAGACCGACGGACAGAACCGGACCCGATCGTCCACCCCGAGCCGGCGGGCGAGCTGGACCAGGTCGGCGAGCCGGGGCCCGGAGCCCACCACGACCGCCGCGACATCGGACGGCAGGAGCCGGAGCGCCCGCAGGAGGACGTCGACCCCCTTGTGGGGGACCAGTCGTCCGGTGAAGAGGAGCACCCGACGCCCCTCCAACCGGAGCGTTCGGCGCAGCGCCTCGGCGGGAACCCCGGGCCGGAACCGATCGAGGTCGACGATCGACGGGATGATCTCGAGCGGCCGGTCCCGAAGGCTCCGGGAGGTGCGCCCGTAGCTCTGGGTGTGCACGACGATCGCGTCCGCGCTGCCCAGGATCCGGGGCAGGAAGATCCGCTCGAAGAGCCCGGCGAGGAGCCCCCCGCCCACGCCCGCGAGGTAGAGGTCACAGTGGTAGGTGAGGCAGGTGGGCAGTCCGCGCTTCGCGAGGCTCCGGACCGCGAAGTAGGGGGTCAACGGGGGCGGGTAGTGGAGGTGGGCGACATCGGCCGGCAGGTGGCGGAGCAGCCGGGCGACCCCGGGGTCGATGGGGGTGTTGAAGACGGTGGCGAGGGTGGGGGCCCGGAGGATCCGGAACCCCTCGAACTCCTCCTCGGCCGGAAGCCGGCGGCGGTAGCGCGAGGTGACCACCGTCACCTCGTGGCCCTGGCTCGCCAGCGCCCGGGAGAGCGTCCGCACGTGCGACTCGACGCCCCCCGCGTGGGGGGCGAAGAACGGACAGACCTGGACGATCCGCACGGCGGGCTCCGAGCCGCTCCTCCGGGCGGATCCCCTGGCCGCCGGCCTACGGCGCCGAAGGGGCGGAGACCCGTCGGGGGTCGGACTCTCGGGACTGGAGCATCTCCTCGGGGCGCAGGCCGGCGAGGTCGATGCCCTTCATGGGGGTCCCGAGGCCCTCGGAGACTCGGGCGAGGAGTTCGGGCTGGTCAAAGTGGAGCGACGCCTCGACCACGGCCCGGGCCACCTTCTCGGGCGACTCCGACTTGAAGATCCCGCTGCCGACAAAGACCCCGTCGACCCCGAGCAGCCGGCAGAGGGCGGCGTCGGCGGGGGTGGCGATCCCGCCCGCGGCAAAGTTGACCACCGGCAACCGTCGCAGGCGGCGGACCTCCTGGACCACCGAGCGGCTCACCCGCTCCGTCTTCGCCCAGGCGGCGACCGCCGCCGGCCGCATCTTCACGAGCGCGTCGATCTCCTCCCGGATCTGGCGGATGTGCCGCACGGCCTCGATGACATTACCGGTGCCGGCTTCGCCCTTGGTCCGGATCATCGCCGCCCCCTCATCGATCCGGCGGAGCGCTTCGCCCAGGTTGCGGGCCCCGCAGACGAACGGGACCTTGAACTCCGACTTCGGGACGTGCCGGAACGGATCGGCCGGAGTGAGCACCTCCGACTCGTCGATCATGTCCACCTCCAGCGCCTCGAGGATCCGGGCCTCGGCGATGTGCCCGATCCGGCACTTCGCCATCACGGGGATCGACGACTGGGCCTGGATCTCCCGGATCTTGGTGGGGTCGGCCATCCGGGCCACCCCGCCGGCCGCGCGGATGTCGGCCGGAACCCGCTCGAGAGCCATCACGGCGACGGCGCCGGCGGCCTCCGCGATGCGGGCCTGTTCGGCGGTCGTCACATCCATGATCACCCCGCCCTGCTGCATCCGGGCGAATCCACGCTTGACCAGTTCGGAACCGAAGCGGAGGCCTTCGAGAGTTTCGACCATAGACGGTGCGCTCCACAAACCCGACGTCCGTATTTGAGCGTGCGGAGCCCCCGAGGACCGGTCGGATGTTGGGCGCGGCCTCGGACGCGAGGGACCGGCGGTGTCCCGGTCCGTTCCCGCCCGACGCTCCCGGGCCGACCCCGACCCTACCCGACCGACCCCGCCGCCCGAGCCCCGGCGCCCGGGGGCTCAGGAGGGTTCCCGACCGTCCGGGGCGTCCGGGACGGCCGGGGGGCGCCGGTGCCGGTGGGGAACCTTCCCGACCAGGAAGGTATGGTAGGGGATCGGCAGCAGCAGGAGACCACCGAGGGCGACCGCGCCCGCCGCTAGGGCGTAGGTCGTCTGGACCCCGAACGAGGTGAAGAGGTACCCCCCGAGGACGGTCCCGAAAAGACCCCCCGCGCCTGCGATGGCGTTGTAGAGTCCGAGGGCGTTCCCCCGGTTGGCGCGGCCGACCAAGCGGATCAGGAAGAGGGTGCTGGCGGTGCTGATGAACGCCCAGCTCACCCCGAGCAGGGCGTTCAGCAGGGTGATCCAACCCACCAGTTCGGGGGAGCCCCGGGCGAAGAGGATGTAGATCGGGCCCCAGATGAACAGCAGGATCAGCACCACCCGCCCCGCGAGCGACCCCAGGAAGACCGACTTCGGCGAGTACTCCTCGACCGCCTTGCCCGAGTGGAAGAAGAGCGCGGTCGAGGCGGCACTGGCGCCCAGGTAGGCAATGAAGACGCCGGCGTCGCTGAACCGCGCGTTCTGGATGAGGAAGACGGGGAACGGCCCATAGAAGACGTTGAAGCCGACGGTCATGACCCCGAGGGCGATCAGGAAGAGGTACTCGCGGCGGGGCAGGCGACCCGCCGGCTGGCGGGAGAACTCGATGATGTTGAGCACCCGGCTGCGGGCATGCCGCAGCCGTTCGACGACGCCGCGGTGGAGGTTGGCGAGCTCGGCCACGCTGCGCCGTTCGATCCGGCGGATCGGCTCCTCGATCCAGGCCCAGGCCATGAGCCCCGAGAGGATCGCGAAGGCGCCGGAGACGAAGAGCAGGAAGGTCATGACGGTCACCTCGGTCTGGTTGAGCCCGAGGACGAACAGCCAGACGAATCCGAGCGCCAGACCGAGCGTGGTTCCGATCCCCGAGATGAGACCGAAGAGCCCGATGTCCTCCGGCCACCAGCGTTTGTGCCGGGTCTCCAGGAGCAGCATCGTCCCGATCGGCGCGCTGGCCGCCGAGGCGAGCCCCTCGCAGACGTTGAAGAAGAAGAACGACTCGAGGTTGGTCGAGAGGCCGATCAGCACGACGGCGGCGCCGGTCGCGAGGAAGGAGCCGACGAGGAAGTACTTGCGGTGGGCGACCCGGTCGGAGAGGTTCCCCCAGACGATCGTGAACGGGACCTGGCTCACCCCGCTCGCGGCGATCACCAGGGTCACGACCAGGGCCGAGGCGCCGAAATGCTGGAGCGCGAGCAACGGGATGAGCGGGGTGGCGATCCCGTCGGAGATCGCGAGCGGCAGGTAGGACAGGAACCAGAGATCGCTGGTCGACGGGCGGATCGGGGTACGTGCCTTGATATCCACGACCGACCCCCGAACCGATCCCGGGAACTGCCCTTTCTCGGGGATAAAGCCTCAGCTCGTACGGTAAGGACCCCTCGGCTACGGACGGGCGCGGGTGAGCGGGGTGCCCCGGAGCCCACGGATGAGGTCGGTTTTGGTGACGATCCCCTTGAGCTCGCCCCGGACCACGACCAGGACCGCGGGGTAGCGGGTGAGGACGGCGGCGAGGAGTTCGGCGGGGAACCCCTCGTCGACCTGGGGATACGCCGGCTCTTGGACCTCCCGTACCCGGGTGCGCCGCGCGGCCGGGTCGGCGAGGGCCCGCAGGAGCGCCGACTCGGAGAGCGAGCCGGTGACGACCGATCCCTCCACCACCGGGAGCTGGGAGAACGCCCGCTCCTCCATGAGGTTCGCCGCCGCGAGGAGGGTGGCCGAGCCGTCGACGGTGATCGGGGACGGCTGGACGAGATCACCCGCCGTGAGGTGCGGGGCGGCCACCCCTTCCCGATCCTCGAGGAATCGGACCATCCGCTGGACCAGGTCGTACGACGGCTGGATCTGGCCCCGCTCGATGCGGGAGAGGGTCGCGTCGGACCGCCCGACGGCCCGGGCCATCTCCCCCAAGGGGATGCCGAGGGAAAGGCGGCGCTTGCGGAGCTCCTTGAGCGACTCCATCCGGGCGGCGGGACGCTGTCCGCCTCCTTAAACCCCCCGGCCAGGGGTGGCGGCCGGCCGCCCGGGGGTGGACCGGGCGTCCAAGGGCCGGCGAGGGCACGTAAAAGTAGATGGCCTACTGCGGGCTAGGCGGGGCATGGCAGCCCCGCCACGGCGGACGGCCTGGGTGATCGCGCCGCCGGAGATCTGCTTCCTCTGCAAGGAACCCTTAGGGGATCCCAACGAGACCAGCGCCTGGAACGGGCGGCCGGCCCATCGGGAGTGCGTCCGGGTCCACCTCCTCCAGCAGGACCCGGCCTTCACCGATCGGCCCGGAGCCGGGGGCTCCGACGACTCGGACGACGGGCCCGAGACCATCCTGGCCCGCGACGATGACGAGGGGGACTTCGGCGGGTGAGCCTCCGGGCCCCCCGCCCTCCGGGGCCCAAGTGTCGCGACCCCTTGGTCGCAACCCATAAGAAGCCCCCCATCGTGGCACCGGCCGCCACCGGTGCCGGTGGAGGATGCTGGATGCCCGAAGTTGTCATCACCTGCGACTGGACCATGATGAGCAACCACAACGGGAAGGAGTTCCTGGGGTTCGGGACGACCACCCCGGCCTACGTCTTCCCCGAACGGGTCTACAAGCGGCTCTTCTTCCCCGACATGCCGGTCGATGAGAACGGCTACCCTGCGGCGGCGCCCTACGGGATGCGGAAGATCGAGGCCTCCCTCATGGACGCCGGGATCGACGCCCGGATCGTCCACCCGAGCCACCTCAGCCGGTACATGCCCGGCCCGGCGAAGGTCCTGCTCATCTCCGGTCACGACTACTTCGGCCTCAACCCGCCGAGCTCGACTTTCAGCGGGGTCATGCACAAGGAGCCGATGAACTGCGTCAACTTCAAGCGGATGCTGACCCAACGCTGCGTCGTCGAGGCCCGCCAAAAGGGCCTCAAGATCATCGCCGGGGGACCCTGCGCCTGGCAACTGGCCCCGGCCACCCGGATGAAGCTCCCCTGGATCCAGGAGTTCGTCGACTCGTTCGGCGGCATCGACACCGTCGTCGAGGGGGAGAGCGACCAGTTCGTCCGGGAGATCGTCACCAAGGCCCTCCACGACGAGTTCCTGCCTCCCCACGTCGTCCTCACGCCGAAGGAGGCCCCGAAGGTCGAGCAGATCTCCTCGATCAAGTTCCCCAGCGTCAACGGGCTCATCGAGATCGGCCGCGGCTGCTGCCGGGGCTGCTCCTTCTGCTCGGTGACGACCCGCCCGACCCGGTGGTACCCGCTCGAGAAGATCGAGGAGGAACTCAAGGTCAACACCCGGGTGCCGGTCCGCAAGGGCATCCTGCACTCCGACGACGTCTACTTCTACGGCAGCCCGAACGTCATGCCCCGGGAGGAGAAGCTGATCCCGCTCCTCAAGCTGGCCAAGAAGTACTACCCCCAGGTCGGCTGGAGCCATGTGGCCGTGGCGTCGCTCATGACCAAGCCGAAGCTGCTCTCGAAGTGCGCCGAGGTCCTGATCGACGACCGCCAGTCCTGGTGGGGCGTCGAGGTCGGCGTCGAGACCGGCTCCCCGAGGATGATCACCGCGGCGATGCCGGGCAAGGTGGCCCCGTTCAAGGCGTCCCAGTGGCCCGAGCTGGTGATCCAGGCCGCGGGGCTCATGAACGACAATCACGTCTTCCCGGCCTGCACCTTCATTGTCGGTCTCCCCCAGGAGACCGAGGACGACGTCGCCCGGACGATCGACCTGATCGACGACCTCTGGGACTTCAAGGCGATCCTGGTGCCGATGTTCTTCGTTCCCCTGGGCCACCTCAAGTCCCGCGACTGGTTCCGCCGGGACCGGCTGAGCCCCCTCCAGGAGGAGCTGCTCAAGCGCGCGCTGACCCACGGGATCCGCCAGTCGAAGGGGCTCCTCAACGACTTCTTCGACTGGGAGGGCCACCACACCACCGCGTTCCGCGGAGCGTTCCGCGGCTTCGTGACCTTCCTCGAGATGGTCGCGAAGCTCAACGGACTCTGGAGCCCGGCGAGCCACCCCGGCCGCCCGATCGCCGACCCCAACCGGCGGCCCGAGAACCTGCCGATGCCGACGATCCCGCTGAGGGACTGAGCCGTCAGGCGCCCGGCGGACCGTCGGTCGCCTCGTCCGGCAGCGGCTGGTGCGCCGATTCGACCACGGTCAGGGATACCGGGCGTCCGTTGCCGTCGTACGACCGCCAGCAGTCGGCGGTGAACGGCGCCCCGAGGATGACGTGCCGACGTCCCCAGCCCCGGAACAGCCGCAGGTCCGGATCGGAGGGGTGGAGGGCCCCGGACGGATGGGAGTGGACCGTGCCGACGACGGCGAGATCGGCATGGAGCATATGGAGCTGGAAGTTCGCGTGCCGGCGCCCGCTGGTCGTCCCGGGGAGGAGCAGGAGTTCGCCGATCACCCGGGGAGCGGTGACCCTCAGGAGCCCCCCGAACTCGTTGGGGTAGGAGGAACGGGCGCTCGCGAGCGCACTGTCGAGCACCGACCGGGTGATCGCCACCGGGCTCTCCCCGAGCCTCGGCGGTCGCTCGTGCTTACGCTGGGGGCGGAACATCGGCGCCACGGCCGCCCTCCTCCC